>JAHAZN010000020.1 GCA_018385335.1 Prevotella sp. | reverse complement strand
AATCTGCTGATTTGGGAAATGTAAACATCCTAAAGACTCAGCGTAGAGGTGAAATCAGATATCTCCCATTTGTAACCACAATAGAAAGTATTGTAGATGAATAGAATAGTTCTCATAGGAAATGGCTTCGACTTGGCTCACGGTTTGAATACTAGCTATAAACACTTTATTTGTTGGTATTTGAATCAATGGGGGAGCCGTTTGTTGCATGGACTAGGAAAAGAGGTTTCTGACGGATTGCACTCTATGCAGATTAAAGACGGAATAAATGTTCCTAATTTGGCATCTGTTTTTCAAAAGTGGTAAATAATGATTTGCAGATATAATCATGACAAAAATAGAATGACTATATGATAGACAAAAACGAAATTACCCGTCGGTTGCAGGAATGGATCGACCAGATGGAGAGAAGCGGAAAGCACGTGAACCAGGATGATATTAACCGTCATCTAGGTGAAGTCATGCATGCACAGAACGCTATGCCAAAGCCGGATTTCAATGGATTCTCATCTGAGCAGATGCACCAAATGCTTAACAGACCATTAGAAGTGGAATGTCCAGTACAACTGCGTAGATTAACTGATGAGCAGATAGAGCAGATTCCCGTCATGCGACAGGCTCTGCACCTGATGAATGTGTTGAGCGAAAAGGAATTGAAACTCACGTCACAGGGATATATACCTCCAAAGACGGTTGCCGAGCTCTACGAAATAGGAAGTCATAGTTGGAACTCTGACTGGTATAAACAGAGGAGCGAACCGAAGACAGAAGAAGTGCAGGTACTCAGGGTCGTGTTGAAGGAGTGCGGACTCATCAAGACTCGTGTCGGAAAGTTGTCACTAACGGCTAAGGGTAAGCAATTACTTGTTGACCATAATGAATTGATGCGAACGATAATTCTGTTTCTTTTCAGGGATTACAACACTGGCTGGCTTGATTCGTATGAAGACAACGAAGTGGGTAATTTGGGACGACTGTATTCTTTATGGCTTCTGCATCACTATGGCGCGGATTGGCGCAACACAGGGTTCTATGCTGATGAGTATAGCAAGGCTTTCCCAATGCTAAATGCTGTTCATGGGTATGAATATAGAGTATTCAACCGCCTGTTCCGTTTTATTGGCCTCTGTGAGATAAACGAAAGCGATGATTTCAAGGGGAAGAACTGGGGTAAAGAAGTCCGTAAGACGGAATTACTTGACCTGATGTTTACATTTGAATAGCTTAAATCCACATACTGATCTTGGAGAGTAGTTTTACCACATAGTGAACTTTTTGATTGCAATACACAATTGTGGTAATTGTGATGCTGTGACACTTTTTCAAGTTTGACATTATAGCTCAACAATAAATCTCTTTCCCACGCAAAATCTACTTTCCGATGCAGAATTTCGAAAAAATATTCGACAATACGGTATCTGTGGTTATCTCGCTTCCGAGGATTTCGGACAGGTGGTGGAGACACTCGCGCAAGTCGAGGGCGAGGAGGTCGGAGGTGAGCTGTTGCGATAGTCCATCGTGAACGCGTATGATGGCAGCGAGCGCCGATGTGAGGGCTTCGTGATGACGCACATTGGTAACGATTACATCGGAAGAGGTGAGCGCGGGCAGATGAGCTGCCTCTACTATCAGCTGCTTCAGTTGTTCTATGCCCTCACCGCTCTTTGCTGACAGACTGATTTCTATGACACTGTTGCTGCGAGATGACGACGGACCTTCTTCAGCACAATGAACGGGGAGCTGGTGAGTCTGCAGCAGATCGCATTTGTTATATACAATGATGAGTTGTTTGTCTTCACATAGTGGTAGAATCTGTGGAGCGATATGCTGATACTGCACATCAGCGTTGACGGCATCTATCATCAGCAACACGATGTCGGCCTGTTTGAGTTTTTCAAACGACCGTTCTATGCCTATCGTCTCTATGACATCTTCCGTCTTTCGTATGCCTGCGGTATCGATGAAACGAAATGCCACTCCATTGAGTGTCACCACATCTTCTATCACATCCCTCGTCGTGCCATGGATATTGCTAACGATGGCGCGCTCGTCGCCCACAAGTTGGTTGAGCAGGGTCGATTTTCCTGTGTTTGTCTCTCCTACTATTGCCACGGGGATGCCCCTTCTTACGGCGTTGCCTGTACGGAAGGATTCAACCAATTTTCTTATCACCCGTTCTATCTCTTCGGTGAGCAGTATGAGCTGGTCACGATTGGCAAACTCCAGTTCTTCATGATCGGAGAAATCTATCTCCAATTCAAGAAGTGAGGTGAGCCTGAGCAGTTGTTCTCTCAGCTGTCCCAGCTGTCGGCTAAAGGCTCCCTTCAGCTGACTCATCGCTGCATGATGGGCAGCGCGTGTGGTAGAGGCTATCACGTCGGCCACAGCCTCAGCCTGAGCGAGGTCCATCTTCCCGTTAAGAAATGCTCTCTGAGAGAACTCCCCCGGTTCAGCCATTCTGCAGCCTCTGCGCATGAGCAGCTGCATGATCTCTTGCAAGATGAACGGCGAGGCATGACAGGACAGTTCCACGGCGTTCTCTCCCGTATAGGAGTGGGGAGCTCTGAATACTGCTGCCAGCACCTCATCGATAAGGTTGCCCTCTTCATCCTTTATCTGCCCATATCTCATGCGATACGAGTGGCTCTGACAAAGAGATTTCGGTGTCCCTATAGCATGAAATACACTGTCGGCAATCTCGATAACCTCGGGTCCTGACAGGCGGATGATACCTATCGCCCCACCCTGCCCTGTGGCGATGGCACAAATATTCTGGTTTGCTGATAACATTTTCTATCTTCTTTCGTTAGCGGTCGTAAAGTTACATTTTTTTTAGCTAACACTTGCACATTTTGCACATTTGTTGTAATTTTGTGCCGAAATTTCAAATCAATTGTATTATTTTACAGAACAATTTTTACGATGTCTCACAATTTATTGCAAGGTAAGCGCGGTATTATTTTCGGTGCGCTTAACTCAGATTCTATTGCTTGGAAAGTAGCAGTAAAAGCTGTAGAGGAGGGAGCCTCCATTACATTGAGCAACACCCCCATGGCATTGCGTATGGGTGAGTTGGATGAGCTGAGCAAGCAGTTGAATGCTCCCATTGTAGCAGCAGATGCTACAAGCGTGGAAGATTTAGGTAAGGTATTTGAGGAGTCGGTGAAGCTCCTTGGTGGAAAGATTGATTTCGTTCTTCATTCTATCGGAATGAGTCCCAATGTGCGCAAGCACCGCACCTACGATGATCTTGATTACAACTATCTTCAGAAGACGATAGACATCTCTGCCATCTCCTTCCATAAGATGTTGCAGGTAGCTAAGAAGCAGGATGCCATAGCCGAATACGGTTCGGTGGTAGCGCTCACTTATGTAGCTTCTCAGCGCACCTTCTTTGGTTATAATGACATGGCTGATGCCAAGAGTATGCTCGAGAGCATTGCCCGCAGCTTTGGATATATCTACGGACGTGAGAAGAATGTGCGTATCAACACCATCTCTCAGTCGCCCACGCCCACCACAGCCGGCAAGGGTATCAAGGACATGGAGAACCTCATGGACTTCTCCAACAAGATGTCTCCTCTTGGCAATGCTTCTGCCGATGAGTGTGCCAACTACTGTGTGATGATGTTCTCCGACTTCACCCGCAAGGTGACGATGCAGAACCTCTTCCACGATGGCGGTTTCTCATCTATGGGTATGAGTCTGCGTGCCATGAACCAGTATGCAAAGGATCTCACTCCTTATGAGGATGAGAACGGCAAGGTGATTTACGGTTAACCTACCACCACCCTTCTACATCCATCATCTTCTGTCGTGATGACAACCTTCAGAGCATCCTCAGGCAGAAGTTCTTCTATCAGCTCGGGCCACTCAATAAAGCAGGGGTCCGAGCTGTAAAAATAATCCTCATAGCCCATGTCAAACACCTCTTCCAACTTCTTTATTCTATAGAAGTCGAAATGATAGATGGGTCGGTTGGTCTTCACCGACAGATATTCGTTGACGATGGCAAACGTTGGTGAGGTAATCACCTCCTCTACGCCCAGTTGCTGACAGATAGCTTTGATAAAGGTGGTCTTGCCTGCCCCCATAGTTCCGTAGAAGGCGAAGACGGTGGCGCTACCCATGGCAGCGACAAACTCCTTTGCAGCCTCATCAATGAGACTGATATCCTTAATGATGATTTCTTTCATATTTCGTTACACGTTACACTGCCAAAGACCTTACCTTTTCTTTCCCTTCATACTTATCAGGGGGATAATCATCTCCTCCATGGAGATGCCTCCATGTTGAAAAGTGTCTTTGTAGTAGGACACATAATAGTTATAGTTGTTGGGATAAGCGAAGAAGGCATCACCCGTAGCAAAGACATAGCTTGTGCTGATGTTGGGCGACGGCAGATGTGCCTTGGCAGGCTCTTTGATGACAAAGAGTTCTTTGTTGTCGTAGCCTAAGTTCTTTCCCAGTTTATAGCGTAGATTGGTATTGGTGTTTCTGTCCCCCACTATCTTCACAGGTTTTCCTGTTCTTATCGACCCATGGTCGGTGGTGACAATCACTCGCCAGTTGGTTTGTGCCAACCGTTTGAGCAGTTCAGAGATGATGGAATGTCTGAACCAGCTGAGTGTGATAGAACGGTAGGCCGACTCATTGTTAGCCAGCTCCCTCACCATCTTCGACTCTGTGCGTGCATGGCTCAGCATATCGATGAAGTTGAACACCACCACATTGAGATCATTCTTCTCCAGTTGGTTAAACTGCTGCATGAAGCGTTCTGCGCCGTTGGAGTCGTTGATTTTGTGATAGGAGAAGGTATCGTGACGACGGTATCTCTCCAGCTGCGTCTGTATGAGTGGTCCCTCGTTGAGATTCTTTCCCTCTTCCTCATCCTCATCAACCCACAGGTCGGGAAACATCTGTGCTATCTTATTGGGCATCAACCCGCTGAAGATGGCGTTGCGTGCATACTGCGTGGCTGTGGGGAGGATACTGAAATAGAGCTGTTCCTCGATATCGAAGCTATCACCTATCTCATTGGCTATCATTCTCCATTGGTCGTATCTGAAATTGTCAAGCACCAAGAGGAACACCTTCTCACCATTGTTGATGGCTGGAAAGACCTCACGTTTAAACACCTCGGGACTCAACATCGGTCGATGTTCTGTGTCACCGCCCGGCCTTAGTTCCTCCATCCATGAGAGATAGTTTTTCTTTACAAACTTTGCAAAAGCACTGTTGGCCTCTTCCTTCTGCATCTGTAGCATATCGGTCATCATACTGTCTGCCATACTCAGTTCGAGTTCCCAGTGCACCAGTTTCCTATACAGTTCTGTCCAGTCTTTCCAGTCGCAGCAGTCCTGTATCTGCATACTTATCTGCTGAAAGTTTTGCTGATATCCCGTCTGTGTCACCTCTGTCACTATCTCCTTGCGGTGGATATTCTTCTTCAGCGTGAGGAGAATCTGGTTGGGGTTGACGGGTTTGATGAGATAGTCAGCTATCTTCGACCCTATGGCCTGGTCCATGATGTTTTCCTCTTCGCTCTTTGTCACCATCACCACGGGCACGGCAGGCGCTATCTCCTTGATGCGTTGCAGTGTCTCCAGTCCGCTCAGTCCGGGCATCATCTCATCGAGCAGCACGAGGTCAAACTTGTGTTGCTTCATCTGTTCTATGGCATCGGTACCGTTGCTCACGGTGATGACTTCGTAACCTTTCTTTTCGAGAAACATCAGGTGGGCCTTGAGCAGTTCTATCTCGTCGTCAGCCCATAATAACATTCCATTGATCATCTGTAAAAGTCCTCATCAAAATCTATGTCAACATTCTGGTTGTCTGTCTCTTGCTCCAGCTCTACGGGAGCCTCTTCTCCGTTCTCATCCTCCGTTTTTTCGGTCTCCTCCTCATCGCTCACGATATCCGTGGGTCGCTGACTATTGAGCAGTTCGTCGTCGGAGACGGGAATAGGTGCGAGTTTCTCTTCATAGAACGATTCATAGTCGTTGTAACTATATTTGGTGCCTATGAGTTTCAGATTATGTTCGCTGATGATGAGGTGCCTACACTTGCGCAGCATACTCATCATCTCGTTGTTGTCATAGAGTCGTCGAGCATATTGCAGTGCTTCGTCGTAGCTAAGGAATCCGCTGACCATCATTCTACTTATTCCATTCTCCTCATCAGTGGTGATATCAAAGTTTCTCACCAGGAAGTTGGTGAAGTTGTATTTTGCCAGTTCATAGAGCATCTGATTGACATTTACCGAGTCTGTCTGCGAGGCTATCAGGAAGAGATAGTTGGTGTTGCGCTCTATGCTGAGTGTGTCTGTCGTCACGGAGTCATTGTCACTCATATCGCTACTTCTTCTCGACCACACATCTCCGATATCAAACCTTCCTTGATGGAGCATGCGTCCCTCCTGCACCCCTTTAACAATCATTCCCGCCATCGTCGCCACCTCGCTCTCAGCATATTTCTCCACCACGGTTTTCATACGTTCGAGACATCCCTTGCTATCGCCTTCATTGAGCAGTGTCAAGCCCTCGACAAAGATAAACTTCGGTCGGTGTGCCCCCAGGGGGAAACGTTCTGTTGACAGTTTGACATTACCCTTGAGCTCATCAAACCTGTTGGCCTTGAAGGCTTCGTAGGTGGCAGCATAGAGCGAGTCTTCTATATGTACGCCAAAGCGTGAGTTCTCTTCGAAATAGGGGTCGGAGAGCAAGATGGTCCACTGGCTCTCTGGATAATCATTCTGCAAGTGGGCCAGACAAGCCTCGGCCTTCTCTTGCTGTCCCAGTCGTGAGTAGAGCAGGAAGAGATGATACCACGCCTCGTCGTTCTTCTCATAGTCAGCATACTGTGTAGTGAGTCGCATGAGTGTTTTCTCTCCCATCTTCAGGTTATTCAGTTTATCTTTGAAGATGATGCCAGCATAGAACAGTCCGTCCTTGATGATATTGTCGCTCTCAGCCTTCTGCTCCTCGGTAAAAGGGATCTGTGCGAGATAGTAGGCCCTCTCATGAGGGTCATTGGCAGCCGAGTCAGCCACCTCTTCCTTTCCTTCTTGTCCTTCTTCCGTCTGTGTCATCTCTCCTGTCATCCCCTCTCCTGCCATGGTGGAGTCGGCAGCCACCACCTCATCATCGCCACCACCCATGTTGACCACGGTCTTGTTGATACGTTGCCAGTCGTCCACGTTCTCTCTCTTTCCCCACTGTTGCTGAAAGAGTGTCTTACCCTGGTTCACTGCCATCTGGTTATAGAAATACCAAGTGGTTTGTTTGTTGTTCTGTGGGGTGTTGGCGGTGTTATTTTTTGTATTGTTCCTGTTGCCCACCGCTCCCTGCTGTTGCAGTATCTTCTCTGCCTCAGCCTCTTGGGCGGCACGTTTCTCTTCTTTCTCCTTTTTCTTCAACTCCTCTATCACCCTGTCGATGGCTTTGTTACGTTCGCTCTCTGGCAACGTTGCCAGCACCTGCAGTGAGTCTTGCAGATAGACCGCCTCGGTGTAAGGCACGAGTTCATCGAGCACCTTAGAGCGTTCCGATAGGATGGCATAATCCTTTCTCTCGCGGTCCAACAGACCTATCGCCTCGCCATAGCATCGTTTGGCATCGCTATATTTCTCCATCTCCCAGTAGATATCGCCAAGATGCAGCAGCAGCACACCCTTCTCCACGCCAGTCCTGGTAGCTTTCTTCACTCCTTTCTCATAGGCTCCTATAGCATTGGCGGTATCTTTTCTTGAGAGATAGACATTACCCATGGCATAATACACCTGGTCGAGATATTCCTTGTTGTTGTCCGAGGCTGCCATGCGCTTCAGTCGTCTTATCTTTTGTTTCCACTGACTTCCGTCCATCACCTCGGTCTGTGCGATACGCGCATTGAAGTCGAGCTGATAGGGAGGATTGAGGCGCACCACATGTCTGAATGCCTTGTAGGCCTCATCCTTATTGCCTAAGATAGCTTGCATCTGTCCCATAAGAAACCATTGACGTGCCTTCTGCTTCTTGCGTTTCTCATGTTTGATTACTTTCCTTAGATAGGGGATAGCTTCTTGATAGTGCTGAGCCTTGACGTGATAGCTTGCCATGGCATAGTCCCAGTCGGTCTTCGCCTTATAGTGCATGGTGTCACGCTTCATCTTTGTTATCACATCTTCTGCATCATAGAGCCATCCCAGCTCCACATAACACTTGGTGAGCCATGCACGGGCTATCCCGTTGATGGCAGGCTGTGTGGCATAGAGGCGTGACATATAAGAGAAGGTGGCGGCAGCCTCGTCAAAACGTCCTGTCTGAAACTGCGACTTACCCATCATCAGCCATGCTTTCCACAGGAAGGGGTTATATTCCTTTCTGTTGAGCCATTCGATATCCTTGGCTGTCTTTCTCCTGTTCTTCGTCCATACGGGTCGGCGCTTGATGCTATGCAGTTTGATGGCTTTTTCCGATTTCTCTATCGCCCTATCGAAGTTGGCTCGTCCCAGATTCACACTGTTCTTATTGCCCACCATATTGAGAGGAATCACTTCGGTATAGTTGTCCTGGTTGGCCTTCTCCTTCTCCTCATAACCATCGATAAAGGCGAGGCTGCCGTTGTAGTAGGTGTTGTATCGTGCATTGAAGGAGTGCCACCATCGTGTCTTCGCCGTATTGTTCTTGGTAGAGCATGCGCCGATGATGAGCATACTGACAGACAACAGCATCAGCACCCATCCGCCGTGCCTTGTCTTAGCCGCCTGGGTGTTCCTTGTTTTCTGATGTCTGTTAGCTCGTTTCATCACTTCTTATTAAACTTGTCAACAATGGTTTTTATTGTCTTCAATAAGATATAAATCATTATCGATACGAAGATGATGGCTGCTCCCGAGGGGATGTTCAGCCAATAGGAGACAGCCAGTCCTATCACGCAGCCCACACATCCAAAGAGGATGCTCAACGTTATCATCCGCTGGAAACGATGGGTAAACAGGGTGGCTGTCGTCTGGGGTATGGTGAGCAGACTGATGGCGAGCACTATACCCACCATACGCAGCGTCGCCACTATCGTCATGGCTATCAGCACCATCATCAGATATTCTATCACCGCCACCGGCAGGCGCTGCGAGCGGGCAAACACGGGGTCGAAGGCGATGCAGATGATTGTGCGCATGTACGACAGGAAGAAGATGACGACGACGGCAGTGACGGCCGTCAACAGCCACAGTTCGGTGGCTCCCACGGTGAGTATGCTCCCGAAGAGATAACTATTGAGATCGGTGACAAAGCCTGGTGTGAGAAAACTGAAGATAATACCGATGCTCATGCCCAGTGTCCAAAAGATGGCAATGGCGGAGTCTTCTCTCACTCGTCCGCCGTGGGTCATCCACTGCACTCCGCATGCACTCCCCACAGCAAAGAGCATGGCAGACAGGAGGGGGTTGCATCCCAGGAACACACCCAGACCGATGCCTCCCAACGAGGCGTGGGTCAGTCCGCCACTGATAAACACCAATCTCCTGCTCACTATATAGGTGCCCATCAGTCCGCAGAGCACACTACACAAGATACTGCCCAATAGGGCATTCTGAAAGAAACTATAGTTGAGTATCTCCATTTCTCAATATGATTATCTCATCCTTCAACTCATCGGGCAGTAGGATGCCGCGCAACGTGATACTTCTGCACCAGGCAGCCACCTCTTCGGGACGCATCGTATATACGACATCTCTAAACTGCTCTATCTCGGTCTCGCTGTAGCTGTCGGATGGTCGTCCCTTGAAGACGTCCAACTCTTCATCATCGAAATACTCGATGTCTCTTACAGCAGCCTCCATCATGCAGGTCTGCTCACATTTCTCGTTATCCCCATTGCAGGTGGCACATCCGTCGGCCTCCTTCACCTCACTGTTAGCTGCTTCCTTTCCTGAAAGAACCACGCCGATGGCGGTGAGCAGACCGAGGAGCACGACAGCCAGTATTAACCAGATCATAGGATGATTTTCGTTTTCTATATTACTTCTCCTCGGCAGAGCCTCTGTCTTCTACGACAAACACCTCTTCCCAGAAGTGTGGATACGACTTGGTCACTACCATAGGTTTGTTCACCACTATTCCCTTTAGTTTGTTGGCAGCAGGAGCAAAGGCCATGGCCATGCGATGATCTTCATAGGTGTCGATGCAGGGCGTCTCCATCGCCTCGCAGCGCTCGCCATCCCATGTCATCACCCTACCATCCTCATCCTTCACCTTATATCCCAGCTTCTCCAGCTCTCGCTTCAGTGCTTCTATGCGGTCGGTCTCTTTTATCTTCAACGACTGCAAACCGCTGAATCTGAAGTGCACGCCCAGCAGTACGCAGGTCACCACCATCGTCTGTGCCAGGTCGGGACAGGTAACAAAATCCCATTCCAGACGCTCGGGAACCGCTCCTCCTTTCTTTATCACTAATATCTTCCCCCTTCCCGAAGGATGTTCACAGAAGTTGGAGACCACGCCCAATCTACTGAAGATGTCGCGTATCACGGCATCGCCCTGCCCACTGTCGTCCTTCAGTCCGGCAAGATGCACCTCTGCCTGAGGGTCCTCACTCGTTGCCACCATCTCAAACCAATAGGAGGCGGCACTCCAGTCGTTCTCCACCTCATAGTCTATGGGCTGGTAGTGCGCAGCTTCCACCCTGATGGTGTTGGCATCTATCCATCCTGCCTTCGCTCCAAACTCCTTCATCATCCTGAGCGTGAGGTCGATATATGGGCGCGAGATGATTGTTCCCTTCAGACTGAGTGTCAGCCCTTCTCGCATCACCGGGCCTATCATCAGCAGGGCTGAGATATACTGTGAGCTCACATCACCGCTAATCTCCAAATGTCCGCCATTCAGTTGTCTTCCACTGATTCGCAGGGGAGGATAGCCATCCTTCTCCACATAGCTGATGTCGGCACCTATACTTCTCAGAGCCTCCACGAGCACACCTATGGGGCGCTGTTTCATCCTCTCTGTCCCGGTCAGCACGTGCGCTCCTTCGGTCACCGAAAGGTAAGCAGTAAGAAATCGCATCGCCGTACCTGCTGCTCCGATGTTTATCACCTCGGGCATTTCACTCAACGCGCTCACCATCACAGAGGTGTCGTCACAATCCGACAGGTTACCCACCTGTCGCTCACCGCCAGAGAGGGCGTTGATAACAAGAGCTCTGTTACATATACTCTTAGAGGCTGGCAGACTGACGCTTGCACACAAGTGGTGCGGTATGGTGACATAAAATGAAGTGTGTTCTCTCTTCATATCTTGTTTTCTTTCTCTCTCTTTTTATCAAAATCTAATTTGTCAGATGCAAAAATAGTAAGTTTTTTTGGATATTCTATCTTTCAATCTCTATTTTTCTTGTCTTTCCAGCGACATCTTGAAAAAAGTAGCACAAAAATTTGGCACTATCGAATTTATTATCTAACTTTGCACCCGCTAAGTTGAAAAACGATGCAATCGGGATGTAGCGCAGTTGGTTAGCGCACGCGTCTGGGGGGCGTGAGGTCGCTGGTTCGAGTCCAGTCATCCCGACAGAAGAAGTTGAGCAATCAGCTTCTTTTTTTTGTATCTTACCCTATGGCTTCAACTACCACATTCTGCATGCCATCCTTGAGCATCCGTAGAAATATACCCATCATAACTGTTGTAGTCACTTCATAGTGTCACAGCGTACTCAAAACAAGAGAGAGGCTGCGCAGCCTCTCTCTTTGTTCTATTAGATTTTTAGAGTATCTTATTGTCTATGGTCAGAGCTATAGCGTCACGTCCACAGCGTGGTGATAAACATCGGCGTTTCTTCCTTGCCTTCCTTAAATCCCATGGCACGATAAAAACCGAGCTTGTCATTATAGGCATTGAGCACGATACGCAGATAGTCGGCATAATGCTCTTTGACAAGATGAATGAGATGTTTACCTATCTGAAGTCCCTGGTAGTCAGGATCCACCAAGAGATAATGCACATAAGCGGTCATCACACCATCATCCATAGCACATACCATTCCCACCAGACGTTCTCCATCCCATGCAGAATAGACCGTCTCATAGTTTCTCATTGCCACCACTAACCTGTCGGGATAATGTCCCGACGACCATTCAACAGAGAGGAAGAGCCGTTCCAGCTCCTCGCTCGTAAACTCATGTGTATCCTTATAGATAATCGTACTGTTCATTTTGCAAAGTTACACAATTCAATTTAATCATAAAAAAATCATCTCATCAATAAATCTTTTGGAGGGGTAAATTATTATTGTTACCTTTGCTGCCCACGAGAAATACAAGAACGTTGACAAAACAATAATAAAGGCAAATGATTATGAAACGATTTTTCGTTCTGATATTCTTTTCCACATGGATAATGCTATGTACAGCAGTCACCGACAGTACCCAGGCGGTGAGCACATCCGACAGTACGCTCGTCGCTGAGGAAGCAAGCAGTGAACTCTTCGAAGAGCTGGAAGATGAAGAGGGTGGCGGCGTGCATCAGATGCTCAAGACAAAGTTTATCGAGGGTAACGTAGGTTTTATGTCTGTCGTAGCCCTCGCGCTGGTCGTCGGACTTGCCTTCTGTATCGAGCGCATCGTTTACCTCACCCTTTCTGAAATCAATTCCAAAAAGCTGTTGAGCGACATCGATGCCAAACTCAACGCATCGGATGTTGAAGGTGCCAAACAACTGTGCCGCGACACAAGAGGTCCTGTCGCTTCTATCTGCTACCAGGGCTTGCTGCGTATCCATGATCATCTCGACAGCATAGAGCGTAGCATTGCCAGCTACGGCTCGGTACAGGCAGCCAACCTGAACAAAGGTTGTTCGTGGATAAGTCTGTGCATCACCATCGCCCCCTCCCTGGGATTTCTGGGCACCGTGGTGGGAATGGTCATGGCCTTCGACAATATCCGCCTGGCCGGCGATATCAATGCCTCCATCGTAGCCGAAGGAATGAAGGTGGCGCTCATCACTACCGTCTTCGGTATCATCGTGGCACTCATCCTTCAACTCTTCTACAGTTTTATCCTATCGAAGATTGAGCATCTCACATCGCAGATGGAGGAGTCTGCCATCACACTTCTCGATGCCATCACTTGTTATAAGTCGAAGAACAATGGATGACTGGGCAATCGACATTCTGCTGTGGGTGATTTACCTCTCACTCTTCATTGCCGCCGTCGCGGTGGTGTTCAGTGTCGTGCGCACCGTTAGCTCCGCAGGGAAGAAACCGCTGATAGAGAACGGACTGCCCGTCAATCGTCTGGCATGGTTGGTGGCTCTTTTCTGGATGGCGGTGATGCTTTTCTCTTTCTTCCTGGGCGACAGCAGCGAACTGCAAGCCAATGGCAAGACTTTCTCCGACCAACTGGCACTGAGGCTGACGGATATGTTCATCTATGCTGCTACCATACTGATAGCGGTGGCTATACTAGGAGTACTCTACGGACTGAGTGGAATGAATCGTAAGTGGGGAATGAAAAACAAAAGTAAGAAATGAGACGCTTCAACTTCCATCACCGACAGCTCCCTGGACTGAACACTACCTCTACAGCCGACATCTCATTTATGCTGTTAGTGTTCTTCTTAGTCACCACATCGCTCAACATCGACAAGGGGGTAACGAGGAAGATGCCGCCTATTGCCGAGGAGCAGCAGACAGCGCCCATCGACATCAACAAGGAACGGGTGCTCAACCTCACTATCGATGCCAACAACAAGATTCACTGCGATAACAGCGAGATAACACTCCCTGCCGTGAGAGAGAAGGTGAGGACGTTTGTCGCCGCTAAGCCTCAGCAACATGTGATAGCCATCAGCACCGACAGAAAGACCAGTTATGAAGCCTATTTCTTGCTGCAACATGAGATAGTGATGGCCTATAAGGAGGTGCGCGACAGCTACGCACGCAAGAAATACGGACATACGCTGGACAACTGCAGTATCGAAGAGCAGAAGGAGGTGCTCAACCACTACCCACAACGCATCGCCGACGCTACTGGCAACAAGGAAGGAGGTGCACAGTGAGTCTGTTTAAGCATCCCAAACATGAGATTCCCGCACTCAACACCGCATCGATGCCCGACCTGGTGTTCACAGTCCTCTTCTTCTTCATGATTGCCACTCATATGAAGGAGGTTCCGGTAAAGGTCAACTGCCGTGTGCCTCAGTCGCAACAGTTGGATAAGTTATCCAAGAAAACTGCTGTGAGCTATATCTATATCGGCCGACTGCCAGGCGACAAGAGCGGACATATGGCCATCCAGCTCAACGACCGTATTGCCACCACTGATGAGATAAGCACATTCATTGCCTCCGAACGCGCATCGATGAACGACGAAGACCTTGAAAACATGACCGTTAGTCTGCGGGCAGACAAAGATACACCCATGGCTATCATCAGCGAAGTGAAATATGCCCTTCGCCGGGCTGAAGCACTCCGCATTCATTACTCAGCAGAACAGCGCAAACAAACCCAAATCGGTCATTAGCGTTATGATGATAACAACTCTTGTTTTTGAACAGATGTCTCTACGTTTTGAGGGCGCAATGGGGTTCCATTGTAACCGAAAAACGGAAAGGCAGATGACAAAAAGAAAGT
>JAHAZN010000019.1 GCA_018385335.1 Prevotella sp. | reverse complement strand
TAAATACATAAAGTTAGTTATTGATATTTTTTGCAAAGATAGTGCAAATCGAGTGCAAGATACAAAGTTTACTTGGATATTTTGCCGAGTGCCGCCTATCTTATATAAAGATAGTGCAAATCGAGTGCAAGAAAGTAAGTTTACTTGGATATTTTGCCGAGAGCCGCCTATCTTATATAAAGATAGTGCAAATCGAGTGCAAAAAAGTAAGTTTGCAAGGCTTTTCTATCATAGAAACAAATGGAATAGATTATGAAACGAAATGAATAATAAGCTATTTGGTATATAATAGAAAAGGTGGTAACTTTGTCCCGCATATTAAGAATACGCATAAGACGTGAAATCAATAACTTATAATTAACAAAATCTATATTACTATGTTTTCAAGAGCAAAACAACTTTTATTACTCTTCCTGCTCCTTTTGTGTGCAGTGGACACCATGGCCCAGCAGCGCCGTCCCGTAGATGCACAACATCCCCTTTGGTTGGTGCACGTTGACGTGTGGAACCAGGCCGACCCCCGTAAGATCATCGCCCTCATCCCCGACGACATCAAACCCTATGTCTGTATGAACCTCTCGCTCTCCTGTTCCTATGATGTTGACCAGGATGTCTATATGCGTCCGCAGAACTATCTCCGCACCTACAAGTCGTGGGCTTCGGTATGCCAGGCAGAAGGACTATGGTTCACCTGCCAGCCCGCCTCGGGAGGACACACACATATCATGGACAACGACTTAGAAACCTTTGAGTATTTCTTCAAGACCTATCCTAACTTCCTCGGCTGGAACTACGCTGAGCAGTTCTGGGGATTTGATGCAGCAGGTGATAAGAGTTCGAGCTCATTACGCGAGCGTATCGCACTCTTTGCCAAACTCATTCCCATGCACCATGAATATGGAGGCTTCCTCACCATCAGTTTCTGTGGAAATATCTGGTCACATCCCCTCAATCCCGTGGGAATGATGAAAAGCAATGCCGACCTGCTGAATGCCTGCAAGACCTATCCCGATGCTATCCTCTGGCTCTATAAATACACCACCTCGTCATGTTTCTATAACAACGAGTCGGTGACCTTCGGTCCTTTCGTTGCCGGATTAGCCAAGAACTATGGTGTGCGTTATGACAACTGCGGATGGAACGGTGCACTCGGTGCCCTTCTCGGCGACGACCACGGAAAGAAATATCCTGTGGCAGCAGGCATCGGTACGGTGATGGAACAGACAGGACAAAACGGAGGCGCCGTATGGGATGGTCCCGAGCTCATCTGGACCGAAGACTTCCAGAACCTGCCCAATACCACCGTCGATGGCTTCACACAGCGCAACTGGGGCACCTTCCCTGGATTCAGAAATGCCTGGATAGATATGTTCAGAAAGATTCTCGACGGTACCTTATATATACCCACGCGCGATGAGGTGGTTGAGAAAACCAAGGTCATCGTACTCAACGATGTCACCTCTGGCTCCGATGAAGACAAGTATGCTGCATGGGGAGACCTCTACGACGGGCTCTATAAGCAGACAGACCCCTTCAACAAAGACAACGGCCAGTGGATGAACAACTTCCTCTACCTCAAGAGCACCGGACGATATGGCGCTATCCCCATTGCCCCCTGTCTCAACGACCAGGTTGCTGCCGCCATCCCCAACAAGGTGAAGAAGTCACAACGCTCGTCGGTGTGGCCCTCCATCGCCAAGAAGCAGGAGATGTTTAACAATGCCTTTCCCGAGGTGAGCACCGGCGACCTTTTCGTCTCCCGCTTCAAGAACCAGCTCATCACCTATACCCCTTACTCCTACCTCAACAGCAAGACCACGGCCACGGCCAACGTGCCGTTGAAATACAACACCTGCGAGAGCCTCGACCTCACCTGGGGCAAGCTCAGCAGCGGACTTATCAGAGAGTATGCCGACTCCATCACTTTCTATCTGAATAACTACCGCACTGATACCACAGCCAATGTGAAGGACGTGATTATCATTAAGGGAGCCAAGGCAGAGCCTACCTATAAGCTCTCACGCCATACGGGTATTGCCGCCAATATCGCTACCAGCTGGGATGCTGCTACGGGCGACTATACCATTACCTTGAGACATAATGGACCGCTCGACCTCACCGTGTGGTGTGCCGGCGATGCTACCGACCGCAGCAGCGACGTGGCACCCAGCGCTCCGCTAGCCATTCCCCAACAGCCCGAGCCAAGCGAAGGACCACTCATCATCGAGGCAGAAGACATGAACTACCGCAGTGTACAGAGTGTGCAGACCACTCCTTACTACTCTAATTACAACTGGGTGAGAGGTCATGCCGGCAATGGTTTCATCGATATGGGTACCAACACCAATGGCGCACTCACCACCACCTTCAAGGCACCTAAGGCTGGCGACTATAAGATAGCCATCCGTTACAGTAACACCTCGAAAGCTGGCTATGTGCGCTTCCGTGTCAACAACGGCTCTACCATCACAAAGAAGTTTGAACTCACCGAGAAGAATCAGTGGCGCAAAGATACCATCGACTGCACTCTCAGCAAAGGCGACAACACCTTCCTCCTGCTCAACAATACGGGTGTGGGCTTTATCGCTGACCAGGTGACGATCTTCCCTGCAGAGATGAAGGCAGAGCAGTTTGCTGTGAACCTAAGAGAGGTGGAGCACGCTACAGTGTCCTCTACTCATGCTACGGCAGAGGAGGGAGAGAAGGTGGTCATCACACTTAATGCCGATGAAAATTACGAGTTGGTGGGATGGAACATCATTCATGGTAACATCGAACTGAAGGACGAGGGTAACGACACCTATTCGTTTGTGATGCCCGATGATCAGGTGACACTCCTGCCCATCCTCAAGGATGCGTCGGTAGTCTATGTACTCGACTACTCCAATGTGATAAGCGGTAATATCCCTGTGGGATGGCGTGCCACCCAGGGCACTGATGATGTGCATGAGTACCCCAACAGCTATGGACAGGGCGCACGTACTATGGTGGGCTTCTCCGGTACTTATCCCAAAGCCCTCTACTGGCGTATCATCAGCGCCGACTATGGTAAGCAGGCTGACTATCGACTCACCCTGCAGCCAGGCGACTATCAGCTCTCTTATGCCATGGCGGCATGGAAGGGCACACCGGAGTGTAAGGCACAGATCCTTGATGCATCGGGTAAGATAGTGGCTCAGGATGGTTTTGCTACTATGTCGCCCAATGCCAATGGTAATAGTTCGGCTGACCTCTCTTCAGCTACTAAGCGACAGTTGAAGTTTAAGGTGACCACCGCAGGCAACTATGTCATCAATTTCCTTAATAACGGAACGGGCTTCAGTGAGTTCCTCCTCGCTGCCTGTCAGGTGAACAAAGTTTCTGACCCAACAGCCATCCAAAATACCTTCATAGGAGAGCAAACGGGTGAGTATCGCATCTTTAATCTCAAGGGTGTTGAAGTACCCTCATTGCAGAAGGGTGTCAATATCATCCGTTTTGACAATGGAACGATAAAGAAAGTGTTTGTTAAATAACGCATCTTCCTTTTCTTAAATATCTTTGCAGGCGGACAGGAAACTCCTTGTCCGCCTGCAATGTTTTGTCAACCGCTATTTCTATAAGATAATATTATCGTGAGTTAGATGAATTCAAAATAGACTCAGCTGTGTGTCTAATTGTCCGACACGCTCATCAAAGCACCTTTCATGTTGTTTTTCTCCCAAATCGGTCATTAGCGCATAATAGTCTAATGATATGGGTTTAAGTTTGGTGATAAGCTGTATGCCGTCCACGAACAGGCGTTGGAAAAGGTTGGATTTCATCCTTCGTTTTCTCGCCATGGCAATGACTGAGCAAGCTCATCATTGCTCATCTGGCTTAACGAAAACGTTTCATTTCATGGCACGTTTTCTCGCCATGGCAAAGCTCAAGCAAGCTTAGCTCTGCTCATTTGGCTTAACGAAAACGTTCTTTTTTCCTCGGTGATCATAGCGATTATTGTTTGTGATTCTTTGTATTCGAGCACTATAATGATACAACATTTATTTTCGCTAATCATCAAATTTTCAAGTACTTATAATTCATCGAACTCCCGTTAATAATAAGATAACGGGAATGCTTCCGAGTAAATACAAGAAAAGGTATGAGGCATTGGGGCAACAACATTATATGTGATAAACATAAAGAAATCCCATTGCCTGTGTTAAGACAATGGGATTTCTTATTTAGAAGCGTTGACGCTTATTTCCTGATCATCTTTGTGCCTTTCAGGATGACAATGCCTTTGTAGTCTTTTGTCACCTCCATTCCTGTGAGGTTGTAGAGCTTGCCTCCCTTGGCTGTCTCTGTTTCGATGCCCTTAACGGCAGTAGTTTCGCTGGCTATCGCTGCAGGACCGAAACCACCGCGAGCATTTGCAACACGTACGGTAGCTGAGACGATCTCACCTTCGATGGTGAGGCTTGTGCCCTGAGTGATGACAGGAGCTTCACCGTTGATGCTAACGAGACATACTGTTGTCTCTTCACCTGTCCATGTCAGGGTGTGCTTGTCTTCAGAGATAGTAGCTGTGGTAGTGAGCTGAGCGCAGATGGAGTTGGGTGCCCAAGAACCATAAATCTTCTCTACGGTAAATTCAGCAGCCTCTTCTGCAGTGAGGATGGTCTCATAAGTCTTGTTGCCAGTACTATGTGTAAAGGTCATCTTATTAGAAGCAGGAGAGATTGTATTACCTTTAGCGTCCATCGTGTTATACTCCTTGAAGGCAGCAGCAGCCACATTCATACCACTGGCAGTGAAACGTGACTTTGACAAGGTTGAAGGATCAAGGATAGTAGTGTTGATATAGGTAGCCTTTGACTCACCACCCCAAGAGCGGGCGAAGTTGAAGGATGCTGAGCGTGTCTCTACTGTGCAGTCGAGGAAGACATAGCCCCAGTTGTAGCGGTCTGCTGTTGTTGCTGTGTTGTATGGTGCACAGATGGTACACTCACCTGATGCCTGGTCCTTAGAACGGCTCTCGTTAACGAGTCTCACGCGGTTATATACCACATTACCATCGCCGCAGAGATAGTCCACTGTACCATGAATCTCTGAATCCTCCCAGTAGAAGTTGGAAGCGCTATTAGAGTAATAGGTGTCCTGATAAGATAGCATCTTCACATTCTTGCAGATGGTGTTCTTTCCCTTATCCTGGAGGCAGACAGCACGGCCAGCACCGCCAGTAGCGTAGTAGTCGAGGGCGTTCTGGATGGTGAGGTCCTGCATATAGAGTCCGTTAGAGGTGTTCAGCAGGGTTGCTGTGGTTCCGATGCCTTCGGTTGACTTGTCGGGAGCATTGCGGATGATGGTGCTATCCATCGACTCTCCGATGATAGAGAGGTTGTTGGCTGAGATAGATGTGAGGGCCACTTCGCCAAAGTCATAGGTGCCGTTGGGAAGGAAGATCTTGTCACCTTCCTTGGCTGACTTCAAGACAAGCATAAGACTTGATGCATCGCCTGCAGCTACCTTGTAGTAACCTGTTGTCTCGTCTTTATCAACAAAGTTTTCTACGTTATAGATCTCTACGCTGTGAACGTATGCTGAAGAGGGATAGGTCACAGTGAGTTTGGTGGGCTGACCATCATACTTGAACGAGATGGCTGCACCATCGCTGTCTGCCTTGCCCTGGAACTCTGCTACGCTCTTGCCCTCTGCGTCGGTGACAGCGACGGTCTGCTCTGCAGAGTAGAGGCAGTTCTTGATGTTGACATAGCAGCGGCCTGCTACGTCGATAGTGAAGCTGTTGAGCTGCCATCCGTGGTTGTTGTAGTATTTGCCATCGATGGTTATCAGCTCGTGATCTTCTACATACCAGTAGTTCTTGGTGAGGTCATATTCATAATGAGTGCCTACAGCGGCCACCTCAATAGGTGTGGCGTGAGCGTAGAGCTTGAGGTCTTCGGTAAGCTCCTTGCCCTCAGCAACCTTCAGTGAGGTGTTGCTCTTGCCAGCAAACCATCCGCGGAATGCCTGTCCCTCGGGAACAGTAACGTCGGCAGCAGTGTATTTGTATTTCAGCTCTGATGAACCAGGCACTTCTTCTTCGCCGATGAGCTTGCCGTCGGTGTTATAGTAGGCAACCATCACCGAGGGGATGAATTCGCAGGCTTCAGCAATGAAGAATGGACAGTAGCTTCCGAGGTTGAAAGTCAGTGTAGCTGCCTTTTCTGCATTATAGGTATATACCACGCTCTTGGTGTACTCACCAAATTTGCTGTCGCATCCTGCTGGCTGGGTAGCGATGTCGATAGCCTCGCCACCATCAATAGAAACGGTAGCTTTGTTGGTATAGTTACAGCCACCGATAGTAAACTTCACCGGACCATCAACGGGAACGGTCATCAGGACGTCGCTGTATCCGTGCTGAGCATCATGGAACACACCAGAGGTGATGGTGACTCCTTCTGGTAGAGCACCCTCAGGCTGTACGACAGTGTATGGGTCGGAACGGAAATCAACGGTGAAGTTAGTGAAGGAACGAGCAGCCACTTCTACGTTGCCGAGAATCTCCAACTCCGTCATATATGCGTTCTGCCCTGAGTTGAGGTTGTAGAACCAGAGTTCTACATTGGTTCTGTTTACATCTACAGAGACAGGTGTGCCTGATGCAGGATTGGCAATAGCATCACTAATAGTCACCCAGTCGGCATCGCCATCGCCTTTCACCTTCAAGCCCCATCCACGTTTACTGCCTGTGGCAGCATGAACGAAATTCACCTTCGTCACATTCTTTAATACAGAGGTCTTGATATACGGAGTGGCGGTCTTCGCTGCCATGAGATAACCGGGAGTGATGCACTCGGCGGTGAACTTAGCTTGTGTTCCTTCGGGGCTCACCTCTGTCTCCATCAGAGAGAATACAAGTTCCTGATTATCAGTGGTGCTTACCTTTACCTTCGACTCTGAAGTGCTTGACTTTAATGCACTCCAATCCTGGAACTTGGTCTTGTAGAGCGTCTTCTCTGCAACGCTGGCATTCTCTACCTTCTCGATAGAAACATAGGCACAGAAAGACATACCAGCGATGGTGAGTGTCGTAGCATCACCTTTGTAGTTTAAGACGGTGAGCTTGGTGTGGTCGTTCTTCCAGCAGGTAACTTCGGGAGTAGCTGAGGCCACCACCTTGCCTGTGGCGTCGGTTGCGCTCACATCACCAGTGCTGTAGGTGCAGGTGGCGATAGAGATCTTTACATTGCCGTCAACAGGCACAACGAGCTTGAGATTAGCTGAACCATGATCGCTGTGCGACTTGCCGCTTACTGTTGCTACAGAGTTGGCGGCATCTTTCTCTACGCGAGTAACGGTACCGTCGTCAGCAACAGCGATACCAAACTCAAATGCTGTCCACTGTGCATCTTTCTCTGCATCGGTCAGCAGACTCTTCTCGCTGTTGTCAATGAGAATACTGAAATTCTTGAATTCTGCCCATGAGAACTGTGAAGACAGTAGCATCAAGCATGCAACAAGAAAGTACTTTGTAAACTGTTTCATCTTGATTGATAGTTTTTTTGAAGTTATTGATATAATTGTAATAGGTATTCTGTGTTTTATCTTCTTTTAGTGTGAGGATGCTTCTCCTCTAACTAGTTTTTAAGATATTAGTAGTCTTATATTCGCAGCAAAATTATATAAAATGATGGAGAAAAAGAAAAAAGACATCAAATATTTGTTATAAGTGCTTTGTTTTGTCCATTATAAAGTGGGAGGTGTTTATCATTTTGCTTGACGAAATCGTGTTCACACGCACCAAACTGCGTTGTTTGCAGGATGCCATGTGAGTTGCAGACTGCCGTGGATAAAAGGCATCTTCCTCTGTGAACTACATCATAATATTATGTATGTATATAAGCTATTCTATTTGATTTGTATCAAGATGAACGAGAAATGCTGTTTAAAAACACATTTTTTTTTCAGAAAAGTTTGCTGTTATCAGAAAA
>JAHAZN010000041.1 GCA_018385335.1 Prevotella sp. | reverse complement strand
ATTGCAAATTTAATGAATTATTAAATAGCAAACAACAATATTTCATTGATAAAAGAATAAATAATATCTATTATCAAAAAAAAATCCAATCTCTACACGCATCAAATAAAGAAATATGATTACTTTTGTCACGACAAAGAAGACGAGTGAGTATTCTCATACGTCTATAACCTACTATCCTAAAGACATGACATTACAACAATTAGAATATATCGTTGCAGTCTATCAGACTCGACATTTTGCCAAGGCAGCCAGCAACTGCGGCGTCACCCAACCCACCCTGAGTATGATGATTCAGAAGTTGGAGCAGGAGCTCGACGTCAAACTTTTTGAGCGCAACTCTCAACAGGTGCTCCCCACGCCTATAGGCAAGAAAGTGGTGGAGCAGGCATGGAAGGTGCTCACTCGCGCCAAGCGCATCAAAGAAATCATCAATGAAGAACGCCAAAGCATCGAGGGCTCCTTCCGTATCGGCATCCTCCCCACCATAGCCCCCTATCTCCTCCCCCGCTTCTTCCCGAAGATGGTCAACGAGCATCCTCATCTTCAACTGCATATCACAGAGATGAAGACTACCGAGATAAAGCGTGCCCTCGCCCATGACTTGATCGACGCCGCTGTTGTCGTTCGCATAGAGGACCTCGAACAGTATGCCACCCTTCCCCTCTTCTTCGAACAGTTTATGGTCTATGTATCTCCAGAGAGTTCGCTGTTCTCAAATATGAACATCAAGACCTCCGACCTCACCACCCAGTCGCTATGGCTATTGGAGGAGGGTCACTGCTTCAGAGATCAGTTGGTGAAGTTCTGTAATATAAAGACAGCCACAGACAGCCAGTCCACCTATCATCTCGGAAGCATAGAGACCTTTATGCGCATGGTAGAGAGCGGCCAGGGCATCACCTTTATCCCCGAGTTGGCCGTGGAACAACTCACAGAGAAACAGCGACTGTTAGTCCGTCCATTTGCACTACCCATCCCCACCCGCGAGGTTGTGCTCATCAGCAATAAATCATTCATCCGCACTCATCTTCTCAACTATCTGGCCGACACTATCCGAACCAGCGTCCCCCCACGTATGCTCTCTTTCAACAACACGGAGCAGCGAGTGTAAGGGGGGGATGATTTTTTATTGAGCAAACGTTTGCAAATAAAAGAAAAAAATCATACTTTTGCAGCAGTATTAAAAAACTGCACTTAAATCAATTAGCTGATCGCTAAAAACAGATTAACATCTTAGGAGAAATGAAAACATTGATTATCGATGACGACATGTCAGCCATACTCGCCCTGGCTAATGAGCTCAAACGCTTTGAGCATATTCAGCTCATAGGAACATCTACGATGGGTGAGATTGGAGTGAAATTAGCCTATGAATCCTATCCAGAACTCATTTTCCTGGATATGGAACTACCTGATATGACGGGGATCGAATTCCTTCAACAAATCAAAGAACTTATTACCAAAGGGTGCCAGGTGGTCATCTATTCTGCTCATGACTGTTATATGCTTCCTGCTTTCAGAAACAACGCTTTCGACTACCTCATCAAACCACTCAACATCAACGAGTTAGACAAAGTGATAAAGCGTGTTGAACAGCGTTATTCAGAGAAACAGCCTCTACCTCAAGATACAGACCTCATCACACGGAGTGAGGACAAGGAGAAGTTGCTTTTCTATACCAGCACCATGGACTTTCGTCTTATCCATCTCAAGGACATCTGTCTCTTTCAATACAATCATGACCAGCGTTCATGGGAGGCTGTAGTAGCCAATAGGGAAGAGCCAATCAAACTCAAGCGTATGGTGAACAATGAGACACTTGTTGCCATCGATTCGCGCTTCATTCAGGTGAGCCAACGTTTTGTCATCAACATCAATTACCTGTGGGAAGTGAAAGACCAGATATGTAAGTTCTATCCTCCCTTCGACCATCTTACTCATGTAAAAGTAGGCCGACAGTATCGCAAGAAACTTATTGAGTGCTTCAATGCACTCTAAGCCTCTTCTTGGCTGTTGAGACGCAAAAAAGGGGCACTCACGCACATAATCTGATATTTTTTGGCGGTGATATGATTTTTTTATTTTATCTTTGCACGATGGCACGTGCAATAGATGATATTGGCGTGTTTTATCACAAAGAAACAGCGTAATCATCAATAATGAAAAAACATTTTCTACTTATCACCTTATTGCTCACTTGCTGTCTGCAGGCCATGGCCGTTCTTAAGGAGAAAAACTTAGAACAGACCCTGTCTATCCTCCGCACGGAACTGAACACACATCATCGTGAGCTTTCCATGCAAAGCGTATCCAATAAGAAACAGGCAGAGAGCATACGCGAGCAACTCATCTCAATACTGAAGAGCAGTAATCAGAACTCACTGATGCTCTATTCTCAGAAACAGGATTATGTCTTCGACCTCACCTATGCTTGTCACGAGGCCACAGAACAGTATCAGAGTTTTCAACGTGCACAACTGCCTTTCAAAACCTTCCTTGCCAACAACGAACAGGACATCGCCCGCTACGATAGTCTTATAGGGAGTTTGAAGAAGATGCCTGTGATGATGCTTTCCGAGCAGTCGAAGACAGACCGCAATATCTGTCTCACCTTGGCAACGAACATCCGTAACACACTTGTAGAAAACAGGGAGAGCACCAAAGACTACATCCATATTTATGAGATGGCAGAGCAACACCTGAGCAATCTCAACGACTATGCCAACCAGCGTTACAGCGACATACAGAGAAGTATCTTCAAGAATGGCAGCGACGATTATTTCACCCTGCTTGGCAAACTGAGCAAGATATTCTCTCAGACTCAAGAAACAGTAATTCAGAAATACCGTTCCAAGAACAAGCACTCTCAATGGGACAGCCGTTTCATCTTCGGTCTCTTCCTCATCATCATCTTCTATGGTATTGTTGCCAGCATCATCAATGTCATAGCCATCAAGTATCTGGTGCCCAAGAGATTCAAGACTGAAGAGTTTATGAAGAAACGCGCCTGCATTGGCATGGCCTCAACCACTATTACGTTTGCCGTTATCCTTGGTGTTATTCGTGCCACATCCGACCAGAACTTCCTCATCATGGCCAGCGATCTGTTGGTGGAGTACGCATGGTTATTGGGTGTCATCCTCATCTCTCTGCTGTTGCGCCTCAATGCTCAGCAGATAAAAAGTGCCTTCCGCATCTACAGTCCGCTCATCGTGATAGGGTTTATTGTTATCTCCTTCCGTATCATCCTCATCCCCAATGAGCTGGTGAATCTTCTTTTCCCATTCATCCTCCTTGTCTGCTCCATCTGGCAATGGTGTCTCATCAAGAAGCACAACAGGAACATTCCCCGCAGCGACATGTTCTACACCTATATCTCACAGGCTGTCTTTGTCTCCTCGGTAATCTGTTCCTGGAGCGGCTATACGCTTCTCAGTGTCCAGATGCTGATATGGTGGATCATGCAACTCACCTATATTCTCACCATCACCTGTGTGCGCCGATGGCTCAACCTGTATGCTGAGCGACATGAGATGGAGAGTCGTCCTATCACCGACAAGTGGTTATATCACCTCATTTATCAGGTTGGAATGCCTGTCATGGGAGTGATGTCGGTAATGATCTCCCTCTATTGGGCAGCTGATGTGTTTAACCTTAGCGACCTCTGCTGGAGCATTTTCAGTATGAACATCGTCGATCTTCCCAACATCAAGCTCAGTCTTGTTCGCGTGGCTGTCGTGGTGAGTCTGTGGTTTGCCTTCTCCTATATCTGTTCTACGGTTATGGATTTTCTCCGTCTGCATTTCGAGCGTCAGGACCCCACCACGTCAGACAGTCGCACTATGATGGGTAAGAACATCATCCAAGTGGTGGTATGGGGTAGCTGGTTCCTCTTGAGCCTCTCTATCCTTGGCATCAGTTTCACCTGGCTGATGGTCGTATCGGGCGGACTCTCCACAGGTATCGGTTTTGCCTCCAAGGATATCCTGGAGAATATCTACTATGGCATCTCACTGATGACAGGACGTATCAAGGTGGGCGACTTGATAGAATGTGATGGCATACGTGGTAAGGTAGCATCTATCAACTACACCAGCACCCTTATCGAATCGCTTGACGGGTCGGTGATTGCTTTCCAAAACAGTCAACTCTTCACTAAGAACTATAAGAATCTTACCCGCAACCATGGCTATGCGCTCTCCGTGGTATTCTTCGGAGTAGCCTACGGAAGTAACATCAAGGAAGTGTGTACCATGGTAGAGCAGGCCATCATCGACCTGCACCATCCCGGTATTGACGCCGACCGTGCTCCCAAAGCAGTATTTGTTGACTTCGGTGACAGTAGCGTCAACCTCAAACTCCTCACCTGGGTAGAGGTGCTCAAACAGGGTGCGGTAGAGAGCGACATCAAGACCTGTATCTATGACACGCTGAATAGTCATCAGATAGAAATTCCTTTCCCACAGGTGGAAGTAAAGATGAAATAATATATAAACACTTCAAACGGTACCACAGAAATGACAAAACATATCTTTATCGCCGGTCCCTGTGTCATAGAGTCGATGGAGCTCCTCGACACAGTAGCTCAGAAACTCGTAGATATCAATAAGCAACTTGGCACGGAGATTATCTTCAAAGCCTCTTTCGACAAGGCCAACCGCACCAGTATTCATTCGTTCCGCGGACCTGGTCTCGACAAAGGTCTGCAGATGCTGAGCGATATCAAAAGCCGCTACGGACTGCGACTGCTCACCGACATCCATGAGAGCTGTCAGGCAGCGCCTGTAGGCGAGGTGGTCGATGTGATACAGATACCAGCCTTCCTTTGCCGACAGACCGATCTGCTGACAGCAGCAGCCAAGACTGGGAAAATCATCAATATCAAAAAGGCTCAGTTTCTTAGCGGATGCGACATGCGCTACCCCGTGGAGAAAGCTCGTGAGTCGGGAGCCAATGAGGTGTGGCTGACCGAACGTGGCAACTGTTTTGGATATAACAACCTGGTGGTTGACTTCCGAAATATCGACGATATGAAAGCCTTCACCCCCACCGTTATCATGGACTGTACCCATAGCGTACAGCGACCCGGCGGAGCCGATGGCAAGACAGGAGGCGACCGACGCTTCGTACCGTCCATGGCACTGGCAGCCAAAGCCTTTGGTGCCACCGGATGGTTCTTCGAGGTACACCCCACCCCCGACAAGGGTCTGAGTGATGCTGCCAACATGCTGGAATTAGACCATTTAGCGTCCACCATCCGTTCGCTCATGGATTAAGCAACAAACCAATCCCATCTACCACTATGAATAAGATAAGAAATCACGCGATACGATGCATTGAGGATGAGGCTCAAGCCTTATTGGATCTTATTCCTCAAATAGACGATAGTTTCGACAGAGCCGTGGAACTCATGTTCAACTGCCATGGCAAGGTCATTGTCACTGGCGTGGGTAAGAGCGGCCATATAGGAGCAAAGATTGCAGCCACGCTCTCCAGCACCGGCACACCTTCTTTCTTTATCAATCCTCTTGATGTCTTCCATGGCGACCTTGGTGTGATGACGTGCGATGATGTCGTACTTGCCATCTCTAATTCCGGTCAGACCGACGAACTCCTGCGCTTCATCCCCATGGTGCTCCACATGAACATCCCCATCATAGGCATGAGCGGCAATCCCCACTCTCTGCTGGCTAAGTATTCCACCACCCATGTCAATGTGAGCGTAAAGAAGGAGGCCTGTCCGCTCAACCTCGCCCCAACAAGCAGCACAACAGCCACCTTGGCTATGGGCGATGCGTTGGCCATAGCATTGATGAAACTGCGCAACTTCCAACCCAAGGATTTTGCACAGTTCCATCCTGGAGGCGAACTGGGTAAACGTCTGCTCACCACTGCTCAGGACGTGATGCATACCGACGACCTGCCTGTCATCACCAAGGAGATGCACCTGGGCGAAGCCGTAATCAATGTCAGCAAAGGAAAACTAGGGCTCGGCATTGCCATGGAGGACGGCCATATCGTGGGGCTTATCACCGATGGTGACATACGTAGAGCCATGGAAAAATGGCAGGCTGAGTTCTTCAATAAGACGGTTGCAGACATCATGACCAGTTCACCGAAGATGGTCATGGCTGGCACGAAAATCTCTGAGATACAGCAGATCATGAATCGTCATAAGATTCACTCGGTATTGGTGACCGACGATCAGCGCCATCTCTTAGGAGTAGTTGACCACTATCGTTGTATGATATAGTCATTCCTCCACCAACATCTCTTTTCTTCCAAAAACAATCGTAAAGATGAAAAAAAAGCTATTGCTTATCCTCTCCATTCTGCTGATACCTGCCACCCTCGCTGCAGTGTATTACTTTAAGATACTGGACACCACGGCTGGCCTCACCAGCAGTCAGGTCAACAGCATCATCAAGGACATGCGGGGATATATATGGATAGGCACTCCTTCTGGCCTCTACCGCTATGACGGATATATCTTCAAGAATTTCCAGAGTAACTCTCAAGACGGTTCATCGCTGCCCGACAGTTATATCGAACAGGTGCAGGAGGCCATCGATGGCAGTCTATGGGTCACCACGGCATCAGGGATGTGTATCTATCATCCTCAGACAGAGACCTTTGAGCGTGACATGAAGCAATATTACGCCAAGATAGGTATCAACGAAGAGCCTCAACTTGTATTCATCGACAAGAACAGGAACCTATGGATGGTGATTGCTGGCAAGGGAGTGAAGGCGTATAACATGCAGCAACAACTGCTTTATGAGTTTGGCTACACCGATGACGAGATGGGCATCCCACAGGGTAAGATCTGTTCTATCGGAGAGTGTCGCGATGGTGTTATTCTTGTTTACGACAATGCGCTTATAGTGTGCTGCGATATTATGAAACAGCAGCGCAGGGTATGGAAGACCGATGCGCTCGCTAAACAGTCGATACGTCGTTCTTCGTCACTGAAAGTCTTTGCAGACCAGATGGACAACATCTGGCTCTACGGACAGGGCACGCTGATGATGTATGACAAGAAGACAGACCATTGGGACACTACCGTGGGCAATGAGTTTGGTCTCACGGGAACAAAGGCCGACTGCAGTGTGTATGGCATGGATGGCGACAGAAATGGTAATATATGGATTGCCACCGACCGCATGGGACTGTTGCGCATGGATGTCAACACTCATGCCACCGAAAAGGTGCAGCCTCAGGGGATGAACAGCTTCATCAGAAGCGACGAATCGATGAGCATCCAAAGCGTATATGTTGACAACACCGACCTTCTCTGGGTAGGAACAGAGCGCAATGGTCTGGCTTATTACGGAAGAAACATCTATCGTTTCCAAGGCGAACAGATAGGTGATATCACAGCCATCTGCGAGACAGACTCTAACAAGATACTCTATGGCACCAGCGACAAAGGTGTCATCGGACTCGATGCTCCGCTATCTGGGAAAAACATCTCAGCAATGTTGACCACCAACGACGGTAGTCTGTGGGTAGGAACAAAGCGCAATGGTCTCACCAGGATAAAAGGCGGACACGTTACCTTCTACACCAACAACGACTCTACCAAGACGCTCATCAGCAACAGGGTGAATGCCTTGTGCAAGGATAAGATGGGCAACCTCTGGATTGCCACACCTGCCGGACTTCAGGTCTTCAATCCAAGGATGAACACATTCTCCTCATACACTAAGGAGAATGGCCGACTCTATACCAACAACATCACTGCACTCCATTACACCAAGAACAACATGCTCCTGGTGGGAACAGGCGAAGGTCTGATGATCATGAACCTCTCTACAACAGAGAAGACCATGCTCACCGGTAACGCCACAAACATGAAGTCGTTTACCAACAACTTCATCACACAGGTCTTTGAAGACTCTCGTGGACTGATTTGGCTGGGAACTCGTGAAGGTCTAAATGTGCTGAACATGAGCAACGACAGTCTGCATTACATCAAAGAGAATGACGGTCTTTGCAACAATAATATCTGCGGTATTACCGAAGACCTTCGTCATAACATCTGGGTATCTACGAGCAATGGTATCAGTCGTATCGTGGTGCAGCGCAACCCCGATGCCGGTTCTTTTGTTTACGGACTCTACAACTACAACACCGCCGATGGTCTGCTCGGCAACGAGTTTAACCCTGGTGCCATCCTCATCAAGAAATCAGGAGGTGTGACCTTTGGCGGTCTCTATGGTGTCAACTCCCTCCGCCGCCTCAACAAAGAGGAGAGAGAGAGTCTGCCTCGCGTCATGCTCACCCAACTGTTCATCGACGGCAAGGAGATAGCTATCGGACATGAGTATGATGGTCGCATCACCTTACAGCAGGCGCTCAACGAGAGCAAGCGCATCGTGCTCACCAACAACCAGAACACGTTCAGCATCAAGTTTGCTGCGGGCAACTACAACCAGAGCGAACGTCTGCAGTTTATGTATTGGATGGAGGGACTCGATGACGATTGGAAATCTGGCGATGCCCTCGGCCATGGTGTCAACTTCACCGACCTCAGCAGCGGCGATTATACTCTCCACGTCAAGGCAGTCAACTCCGAGGGCGAGGTAAGTAGGCAGGAGCGTACACTGGAGATTATCGTCCTTCCACCATGGTGGATCTCATGGTGGATGCTTCTCGTCTATCTCGTGGTAGCCATCATCATCGGATTTGGATATCGCTGGGTTTTACGCCGCTATCAATATATATGGCAGAAGAAGAAGGCAGTAGTCAACGAACTCATCTGTCAGAGAGAGGAGATCAAGGCGGCCAGCGACGAACTGCGTCAGCCCATGGCACGCATGGCATCTATCATCGGTACGCTGTCGGAAACAGAACACTCGATAGAGGAGAAGGAGCAGCTCAATGCGCTCCACTTCCAGATGCTGCAGATCATCACACGCATCTCAGAGATGCAGACCACCCTGGAGAATCCTGAGGACAAAGCAGCTATCACTGCAGCCAATCGCCTTCAGCTCAACGACAGCGGTGTGGTGAGCATCTCACAGATGACAGATGGTGAACTCACCTCCGACCTGAGGAATATACATCGCAACGACCTGCCCACAAAGAAGTACATCATCGCTATCGTTGACGACAACGAGCGGTTCCTGAAGTATATCAGCAGTCAACTGGGTACCATCTATACCATCCACACCTATAAGGAAGTGAGAGCCATGATAAATGACCTTAACGTACTCAAAGCCGACATCATCGTGTGCAAGCAGGACATGCCATTCATGACGGGCTCCGATCTGTGCAGCAAGGTGAAGTCTGATTCTACCTTGCATAACACGAAGTTTGTACTGATGACCGACGGAGTGCTCACACCTCATGATATGCAGGGAATGAACATCACCCTTGCTGCTGACGAATACCTGGCTAAACCCTTCAATCTCAAAGATGCAGCCATGCGCTTCAACAAACTGCTTGGTCTGCAGGCTCAGGAGGGTATCAGCAACCTCATAGAAGGAAGTGAGACGCGCGTGCTCGAGGGACGTAATGCCAGCATGACCACCGCCACCATCAGCTATGACCACACCGGTGTCAACTCACAGAAGGATGAGATTACTCCCGTTTCCACCATTGAAGAGCTGATGGTAGAAGGACGTAACGCTACCGACACAACCGAAAATGTGTCACAAGAGTTCATGCAGATGTATGGAGAGGATGAGACGCTGGGCGACTATTCCATGAACGACGAGATGGACCGCCAGCTCATGATCAATATTGAGCAGTATGTTCTGCACAACATGTCACGCGGACAGATAAGTATGGAAGATATGGCCAACTCCATGGGCATGGGACGCGTTCCCTTCTTCCATAAGATCAAGAGCATCACTACAAAGACTCCGGCAGAACTGGTTAGGGAGATCCGTCTGAGACATGCCTGCACCCTGCTTATCAAGACAGATATCAACATGAGTGAGCTAGCTATCAACATCGGTTTCCAAACAGCAGAGAACTTCATCCGTCACTTTAAAGAGAAGTATGGCGTATCACCACTTGAATACCGACTCAATCACCGAAAAGAATGAGAAGCTATCTGATTACAGCCACCCTACTTTTTTCTCTGCATAGTGTAGCAGCCGCCCCCTCCGTCATCTCATCCGACTCCGCCATAGTGGCATGTCTTGAAAAGGAGGGTATTGTGTTCAGTCATAACAACAGCGTAGTGCTTCTTCCCTCCGGACAAGAGAAGTTTGATGATATGTTCGAGGCCATACGTCAAGCCAAGAGCAGTATCCATCTCGAATATTTCAATTTTCGTAACGACTCCATCGCGATGGCTCTTTTCCAACTCCTCAAGGAGAAAGCGGCTCAAGGTGTCGAGGTACGCGCACTCTTTGATGGGTTTGGCAACGACTCCAACAACAGGCCATTGCTCAAGAAGCATATCAGGCAGCTGCGAGAGGACGGCATAGAGATCTATGAGTTTGACCCTGTCCGCTTCCCATGGGTTAACCATGTCTTCCTGCGCGACCACAGAAAGATTGTTGTCATCGATGGTAACGTGGCCTATACCGGCGGTATGAATGTCGCCGACTATTATATCAACGGCACACCACAGGTGGGCGAATGGCGTGATATGCACTGCCGTATCGAGGGAGGCACAGTGAGCACACTGCAGATGATCTTCCTCCGTTTGTGGAAGAAGGTGACCGAACAGGACATCTGGGGACCGCAGTATTTCCGTGCCTATGAGAAGGTAGAGATGCAAGGTCTCAGACCAGACACCACCGTCACTGCCGGCAAGAAGCTCGTGGGCATCATCAACCGCGAACCTCGCACTTCGAATGCCATCATCCGCACATTCTATGAGAACGCCATCAACATGGCTCAGGACTCCATCAAACTCATCAACCCCTACCTCACCCTCAACAGCAAACTGAAGCGTGCGCTGAGGAAGGCAGTGGAGCGCGGAGTGAAGGTGGAAATCATGGTTTCCGCAAAAAGCGACATCCCCCTCACCCCCGACTGCGTGTTCTATAATGTCCACCGACTGATGAAGAAGGGGGTGGACGTGTGGCTCTATCAGCCTGGGTTCCATCACACGAAGGTCATTATGGTCGATGGAAAATTCTGCACTGTGGGCAGCGCCAACCTCAACGCACGCAGTCTGAGTTGGGACTATGAAGCCAATGCAGTCATCATCGACAAAGAGGTGACGCATCAGTTGGATGCACTCTTCGACCACGACAAGTCAAAGAGCTTTCGCCTCACGGAAGAGAGCTGGGATGAGTTTCGCACCCCCTGGCAGAAATTCCGTGGCTGGTTTGCCCATCTCCTGACACCTTTCTTATAAGAGCATAACAATAACAAACACTTATTACTGATGAATAAACTACTACTATCCTTTCTGCTTTTTATCACCTTCCAGCTTGCCACCCAAGCCAAGGGAGCAGAGCACCCGTGGAAAAATGGAAGGTTAGAGATTTCTTCCAATCAGTCATTCATTCAGCATAAGAATGGCACACCCTTCTTCTGGCTTGGAGAAACAGGCTGGCTACTGCCCGAACGTACCAATAGAGATGAGGCGGCCTACTATCTCAAGAGATGCCGTCAGGCTGAGTTTAATGTGGTGCAGATACAGGTACTCAATGGTGTACCGTCCTTCAATGCTTATGGTCAGATGTCACATATCGACGGCTGGAACTTCGAGCATATCGATAGGAAAGGAGTTTATGGCTACTGGGATCATCTCGACTATATTGTCAGTCAGGCTGAGAGAGAGGGCATCTATATCGCCATGGTGTGTATCTGGGGCGGTCTGGTGAAGGCTGGTCTGCTCAGTGAGAAGGATGCTGTGAGCTATGGCACATTTCTCGCCAACCGTTATAAGGATGCGCCCAACATCATCTGGGTCATGGGAGGCGACATCCAGGGTGACATCCGCCCTGAGGTGTGGCACACCCTCGCCACAACAATCAAGTCGATAGACAAGAACCACCTCATGACCTATCACCCACGCGGACGCCGCACCAGCGCACAATGGTTCAGCAAAGCACCTTGGATAGACTTCCATACCTTCCAGTCGGGCCACCGCTGCTATAATCAACGAAAAGGTGACAAGTTCTATCCCATCCCTGAAGGCACCGAGGAGGACAACTGGATGTATGTCGATTCCACCTGGGCCTACAGTCCCAAGAAACCGGTGATTGATGCCGAGCCAAGCTATGAAGATATACCTAAAGGGCTTCACGATGCCGACGGACCTCGTTGGAAAGACTGTGACGTGCGCCGCTATGCCTACTGGTCGGTATTCGCTGGTTCATGTGGACACACCTATGGTCACAACTCTATCATGGCCTTCCTTAAACCAGGTACCCCTATTCCTTATGGCGACAATGGCAAGGTGAAATACTGGTATGAGGCATTGAAAGACCCTGGCTTTTCTCAGATGAAATATCTAAAACGACTCATGCTGTCGTTCCCCTACTTTGAACGCATCCCTGACCAATCGCTGATAAGCGGAAAGAACGGCACACGCTACAACCGATTGATAGCTACCCGGGGAAGAGACTATCTCTTGGTATATAACTATACAGGCAGAGAAATGAAAATTGACTTCAGAAAGATTGAAGGTAAGACAAAACGCACATACTGGATGGATGCAGCCACAGGTAGCTTCACTGCCATGGGAGATTTATCGAATGCTATCCACCAGCTGCAGCCGCCTACCAAGGGCGATGGTGTGCTCATTGCCTTTGATGCGACAAAGACCTACCTCTCGTCACTTTTCTCAACAGCAGAAGAAAAATCCTCTGCCACAGCACGTTAAGCGGCAGTGGCGATTCATTGAGATAGAAAGAAAAAGAGTTCCTTCCGCATCTATGGGAAGGAACTCTTTTTTTGAGCCTCTTGTCGGATTCGAACCAACGACCCCGAGATTACAAATCACGTGCTCTGGCCAACTGAGCTAAAGAGGCGGGTGGGCAAGCTACTTATATCGCGCCGCTACAACCAACTACCTTTGCTACGTTCCCGTCCTGGAGGATTCGAAGGGAGCTGGCCGTACAAGACTTGCCCATGATTTCAAAAGCGAATGCAAAGTTAATGGTTTACAATCAAAGAACCTAACGAAAGGGGAGATATTTCAAAACAATTAACACTTTAACAAAAGAAAAACGATTATTTTATACTATTATCCGCGCTGATTGAAAGTTTTTTGCTAAATTTGCAGGCATTATATATAGCAACAATAGAACCATCACGAATGATTACCACAGAAGAATATAAACAGATGCAAGCTTATGCCCGCATAGATGGGGTCTTTCTCGCTGTGATCTGGATAGGTAGTTTTGCCTGCTATATTGCAGGTCTCACCTCACCCCTCACGGGAATGCTTGCCTCCTTGTCAGCCATTGCCTCTCCCTTTTTTGTTGCCAATCGGCTCAAAATCTTTCGGAGCATAGCCTCCGAGAACAATCTCTCTTTGATGAGAGGGGCAGCTTATTATCTTATGGTATTCTTCTACGGTTCCCTCCTCTTTGCTATGGCACAGTTTGTTTACTTAGCTTATCTCGACAATGGTTACCTTTTCTCTACTTATATGGAGGTATTCCAGAGCGATGAGGCCAAGAGCATGCTTACTGCCTACGGCATGAATGAAAACGAGATGAAGCTACTGAGTAGGACAATGGAGGAACTCACTCCATTAGACTTTTCGCTTAATGTCTTGACAATGAACATCATGATAGGTGCTCTGCTAAGCTTCCCCGTTGCTTTCTATGTCACAAAGACCCAACATATTTCTAACGATAACAACAATAATCAGTAACACAAGAGATATGGACATATCAGTAGTCATCCCCTTATACAACGAAGAAGAGTCTCTGCCCGAACTCTACTCATGGATAGAACGTGTGATGAACGCCAACGATTTCACGTTCGAAGTAATCTTTATCAACGATGGTTCCACCGACCGCTCATGGGAGGTCATCACACAGTTGAAAAACGATTCGAAATATGTCAAGGCTATAAAGTTCAGAAGAAACTACGGCAAGAGTCCTGCCCTCTATTGTGGTTTCAAAGAGGCACAGGGCGACGTGGTCATCACCATGGATGCCGACCTTCAGGACTCTCCCGATGAGATTCCTGAGCTCTATAAGATGATAAAGATTGAAGGCTACGACCTGGTGTCAGGATATAAGCAGAAGCGCTATGACCCGCTTTCAAAAACTCTTCCCACCAAGCTCTTCAATGCGACAGCAAGAAAAATCAGCGGCATCAAGAATCTGCATGATTTCAACTGCGGTCTGAAGGCTTATCGCAAGGATGTAGTGAAGAATATCGAAGTGTATGGCGAGATGCACCGCTATATCCCCTACCTGGCTAAAAACGCTGGGTTCGACCGCATCGGCGAGAAGGTGGTTCACCACCAGGCACGCAAATATGGTGTATCCAAATTCGGGCTTAACCGTTTCTTCAACGGTTACCTCGACCTTATCACGCTGTGGTTCCTCAGCAGTTTCGGACGCAAACCTATGCACGTCTTTGGTTTCGTGGGCACCATCATGTTCTTCATCGGTTTCCTGTCGGCAGTCCTCCTTGGCGTTGACAAACTCTACGCATTGGCCAACGGTATCCCACAGCGATTAGTGACCGACTCGCCCTATTTCTACATCTCACTCACCATGATGATGCTCGGCACCCAACTCTTCCTGTCGGGTTTCATAGCCGACCTCATCAGCCGTTCATCACACGACCGCAACGACTACCAGATAGAGGAACAGATATGAGAAGTGGAACCTATTTGTCGCGCCTCATCTCACGGATGATGATACTTCTCTCTGTTGGGATCATTGGTGGATGCTCATCCATCGACTGCCCCGTGCAGAACATTGTCAACTGCAAATACTCAGTAATCGACAGCGAAGGACAGCAGACGAAGTTCGCCGACACACTCACCATCGTCACACGCAGGAGCAATGGCACCGACAGCATATTGTTCAACAGGGGCGTTAACATCGCAGAGTTCAGTCTCCCCATCAGTCAGACACTTCCCGAAGACACCCTCCTCTTCATCACACAGAGCGAAGGAGCACTTCCTGTGATCGACAGCGTACTGATAGCAAAGACAAACCTGCCTCAGTTTGAGTCGGTTGACTGCCAGTTGTCCTACTTCCATCAGATTACTGACGTGCGACACACGTACCACCGCATAGACTCTATCGTCATCAACAAACGTGCTGTAAACTATGACACATCAACACCGCATCTCCTGCTTCATTTCAAGTCTGTGCCTTAGTCTCATCCTCCTGGGGATGGGCGTGCAAAAGAGTCAGGCTCAAAGCAAACTCTTTGCCATTGCCCACGACTCCGTCCCTTTGTTCAAGGGATTCCAGCTCTCCTTCGACCTCGTGGGACCCGCCATGCGTTCCATGGGCGATTACGGAGAATACGAGGGTGCGCTGCGCATCAACCTCCACGACCAGTATTTTCCCGTGGTGGAGATAGGTTATGGCACAGCCAACCACAGTGAGGACGAAGTGACGGGATTGTCCTATAAGACCCAAGCCCCTTATTTCAGAATAGGATGCGACCTTAATCTTCTCCGCAACAAGCATCGCCCCAACAAACTCTATGGTGGCATACGCTATGCTTTCACAAGCTATAAGGTTGATGTCTCCCGAGTGGCTACCCCCGACCCGGTATGGGGCAATGAGACCATCTTCAACGTAGAGGGCGAGGCATGCAGTCAACACTGGATAGAACTGGTGCTGGGACTTGATGCTCAGCTATGGGGACCATTGCATGCAGGATGGGCAGTGCGCTACAAAAGGCGCATCTCCCACAGCGACATGGATGCCGGCAACACATGGTATGTCCCTGGCTACGGAAAAGCAGGAGACACGCGAATAGGTGTCAACTTCAACGTGATTATCGATATCTGACAAGATGAAATATAAGAAACGAGATCTCTGGAAACCCTTCTTCCTGCTGTTTCTCATCGTGGGAACGGTGATCATCCTCCGCCAACAGCAACATCTCCCCTACCAGCGTCATGAGGGAATGATTTTTGGCACGGTATATCACATCACCTACCAGTCGGATGAGGACCTGAAGAAAGAGATACTGGCCACGCTCAACGAGGTGGACGCCACGCTCTCTACCTTCAATGAGACTTCGGTAGTATCGCTCGTCAACAAGAATATGGAGGTGACCTTAACCCCTATGTTCCTCCATCTCTTCCAGCTGGCTCAGAAAATCTCTGCCGACACTGATGGTGCCTTCGACATCACCGTTGCTCCACTGGTCAACGCCTGGGGCTTCGGTTTCAAGCACAACAGCTTTCCCTCAGAGACACAGGTGGATAGTCTGATGCGCCTCACCGACTATCGTAAGGTCGAGATAATCAGCCAGGGGCCCCGCTCCGTCATCAAGAAAGCCAACGATGGTATGATGCTCGACTTCAGCGCCATTGCCAAAGGCTACGGATGCGACCGCGTGGCAGAGATGTTGCAACAACATGGGGTGAAGAACCTGATGGTTGAGATAGGCGGCGAGATTGTGGTGCATGGTTCCAACCCCCAGGGACAGCCCTGGCGGATGGGTGTAAGCAAACCCATAGAGGATAGTCTTAACGTCAACAACGAGATAGAGTCGGTCATCACCTTCAACGATGGTGCCCTGGCCACCAGTGGCAACTACCGCAATTTCTATTACCGGGATGGAAAGAAATATGCTCACACCATCGACCCTAAGACGGGGCATCCCGTGGAACACAATCTGCTGTCAGCCACAGTGATAGCCCCCGACTGTGCCACCGCCGACGCCTATGCCACCGCCTTCATGGTGATGGGCATGGAGAAGGCTAAAAAAATATTAGAAAGACATCAAGAGCTGAAAGTCCTCTTCATCTATACCGACGACAAGGGAGCGATGAAACTGTGGAAATCAGTCAACACTAACACTTTAACCCATGGAACAGGCAGGTAAACGACTTCTGGCATTCCCTCTTTTTCAAGGAATGAGCAACGATGAACTCACATCGGTTCTCGCCCATACAAAATTTGGCTTTGTCAAATATCCCGAAGGCAAACGTATCATCAAGGCAGGCGAGGCTTGCCGCCATCTCCTTTTTCTCACCCATGGGAAACTGAAGGTTACCACGTCATCCATCTCCCCCAACTTCTCTGTGGAGGAGACCATCACAGCACCTACCATCATCCAGCCAGAGTGTCTCTTCGGTCTGCCACAGCGTTTCCGCTCTACCTTTGTGGCACTCGAACCAGTCAACTTAATCACGCTCGACAAGAAGGAAGTGCTCTCCCTCTGTTCAAAATTCCTCGCGTTCCAGCTCAACCTCTTCAATTTCATGTCGGCGAAATGTCAGCGGGCATTGTTAGACCCATGGGACAATCATCCCGCTACACTGCGTCAACACGTCGCTAACTTCCTGATAAGACACTGCCAGATGCCCACAGGTAAAAAAATCTTCAATATCCTCATGCGACAGCTGGCGAACGAAATCAATGACAGCCGACTCGATGTCTCCAAGACATTGAACGAGATGGAGGAAGAGGGATTGCTCATTCTGAGTCGTGGAAAGATTACCGTACCCGCAATAGAAAGGATAATAGAATAACAATATATCACAGTAGATAATGGAAAGAGTCAACCCATTTTTTCATCAATACAACACGCCCCATGACACCGTGCCCTTCAATGACATCAGGATGGAAGATTATGAAGAGGCTTTCATGGAAGGTATAAGGCGTGACAATGAACTCATCGACAAACTCATCAATAACCCGGAGCGTCCTACTTTCGACAATACGCTCCTTAACAACGAGGACGACGAGGAGGGCTATTACGACCTGCTCAACCGAGTATCATCGGTGTTCTTCAACCTGCTTAGCGCCGAGACAAACGACGAGATGGATACGCTGGCTCAGAAGATACAGCCCATCCTCACACAACATGCCAACGATGTGAGACTCAACGAAAAGCTCTTCGAGAGACACAAGGCAGTGCACAGACATCACAGAAAACTCACCCCCGAGGAGAAATGCCTGCTGGAAGACAGCTACCAGGGATTCGTGCGCAGCGGTGCGCTCCTTGACAAGCAACGGAAAGAGCAGCTCCGTCAACTCACCGAAGAGGCTGGAGTCTGCTCACTGAAGTTCTCACAGAACTTACTAAAGGAGAACAAGGCATTCACTCTTCTTCTCACCAAAGAAGAGGAACTCGACGGACTGCCCGATACTGTCAAGGAGGCTGCTGCACTCGCCGCCAAAGAGGAGGGCAAAGAGGGGTGGCTCTTCACCTTAGACTTCCCAAGCTACAGCCCCTTCCTCACCTACTCTACCAACAGGGAACTGCGCCGACAGCTGTACATGGCAAAGAACACAGAGTGTACGCACGACAACACAGAGAACAACATGGAGGTGTGCCACCGTCTCATCAATCTCAGAAGAGAGATGGCACAACTGCTAGGATATAACACCTATGCCGACTATGTGCTGAAACACCGAATGGCCAGCAACTCGAGAAATGTTTACCGACTGCTCAACCAGCTCATCGATGCCTATAAACCTACTGCCGTGAAGGAGATAAAGGCACTCGAGAAAATGGCACGTAAGAAGGAGGGCAAGGACTTCGTCCTGCAGCCATGGGATTTCAGCTACTATGCCCATCAGCTCAAACTCAAGAAATTTAATCTCGATGCTGAGATGCTGCGCCCCTATTTCGAAATCTCCAGGGTAATCGAGGGAGTCTTCGGACTGGCTAACAGACTTTATGGACTTACCTTTAAGGAGAACCCGGAGATTCAGGTCTATCACCCCGACGTGAAAGCCTATGAGGTCTTCGACAAGGACGGCAGCTACCTCGCTGTGCTCTACGCTGACTTCCATCCCCGCAAGGGCAAACAGGGTGGTGCATGGATGACCGAATATCAGGGACAGTGGATAGACAAGAAGGGAAAGAACGTGAGACCTCACGTCAGTCTGGTGATGAACCTCAGCAAACCCACCGAAGAGCGCCCTGCCCTTCTCACACTCGGAGAGATAGAGACCTTCCTTCATGAGTTTGGTCATGCGCTCCATGGTATGCTCGCCAACACAAGGTTTGAGAGTCTGAGCGGCACCAACGTGTGGTGGGACTTCGTGGAACTGCCCTCACAGCTGATGGAGAACTTTGCCGTGGAAAAAGAGTTCCTAAGAACATTTGCCTATCATTACCAAACGGGAGAACCCCTGCCCGACGAACTGATAGAACGCATCAGGAAGAGCCGCAACTTCATGGCGGGCTACAACTGTCTGAGACAGGTAAGCTTCGGACTGCTCGACATGGCTTACTATACGCTGAAGGAACCTTTCAACGAAGAGATTATCGGTTTCGAGAAACGTGCCTGGCAGAAGGCAACAGTCATGCCACAGCTCCCCGACACCTGCATGACCGTACAGTTTAGTCATATCATGGCAGGAGGTTATGCTGCCGGCTATTACAGTTACAAATGGGCTGAGGTGCTCGATGCTGATGCCTTCAGCGTATTCAAGAAACATGGCATCTTCAATACCGACACCGCCCAGCGCTTCAGAGACTGCATCCTCTCCAAGGGAGGCACAGAACATCCTATGACGCTCTACAAACGTTTCCGCGGTGGGGAGCCTACGATAGATGCACTCCTTCAGCGCAACGGGATAAAGAGAAATAATAAAATGAAAGGATAACAATGATGGAGCAGATGAATATCAGAGACAAAGAGGTTAGCAAACAGCATGCCCTCGACCTGCGCTATCTTCGCATGGCAAGGATATGGGCAGAGAACAGTTACTGCCAGCGACGCAAAGTGGGCGCATTGGTGGTAAAGGAGAAGATGATTATCAGCGATGGCTATAACGGTACGCCGAGTGGTTTTGAGAATATTTGTGAAGACGAGCACAACACCACCAAACCCTATGTGCTTCATGCCGAAGCCAACGCCATCACCAAACTGGCACGTAGCTCCAACAACAGCGATGGTGCGACACTCTACGTCACAGCCTCTCCCTGCATAGAGTGTTCCAAACTCATCATCCAGGCTGGCATCAAAAGGGTGGTCTACGGCGAACACTACAGACTGGAAGATGGCATCAATCTTCTGAAAAGAGCAGGCATCGAGGTGATGTATCTCAACCCCGATGAGGAGGAAGACACCACACAGAAATAAAAGACACCGACGAAAGATGGACAGAAACAGTAAAAAAAACTTTATCCCCCTACTCATGGCACTGAGTGTCGTGGTGGGTATCATGATTGGCTCCTTCTATGCCAATCACTTCTCTGGCAACCGCCTGAGTATCATCAACTCAAGCAGTAACAAACTCAACAACTTACTACATATCATCGACGACCAGTATGTGGATACTGTCAACATCAACACCCTCGTAGAGAAAGCCATGCCTCAGATTCTCGCCGAGCTCGACCCTCACTCGGTCTATATCTCAGCTAAGAATGTGCAGGCAGCCAACGACGACCTCAAAGGGTCTTTCTCCGGGATAGGAATAGAGTTTACCATCCGACAGGACACCATCCGCGTGCAGGGAGTGATTAAGAACGGGCCCGCAGAACAGGCAGGAGTGGTAGCCGGCGACAAAATCATCAGTGTCGATGGCAAGAACTTCGTTGGAAAAGAGGTGACCAATGAGGAGGCTATGCGACGACTCAAAGGACCTAAAGACACTAAGGTGAAACTCGGACTGCTCCGCTATGGGAAGAAGAAACCCCTCTCCATCACTGTGACAAGGGGAGAGATTCCTACCAAGAGCATCAATGCTACCTATATGCTCAATAAAGAGACGGGGTATATCAAGATAAAGAACTTCGGTGAGAACACCTATGCCGAACTGCTCATCGCCCTTGCCACACTCTCCCAGGAGGGATTCAGCAATCTGGTCATCGACCTGCGTGGCAATGGTGGAGGTTATCTGGCGTCTGCAGTGCAGATAGCCAACGAGTTTCTGCCAAAGAACAAGCTGATTGTTTACACCGAAGGCAGGAAGTCGAAACGTCAGGACTACCGCAGCGACGGTCATGGCAGCTACCAGCACATCCCGCTCATCATCCTCATCGATGAGATCTCAGCCTCGGCCTCAGAGATTCTGGCAGGTGCCATCCAGGACAACGACAGAGGAACCATCATCGGACGGAGGTCCTTCGGCAAGGGACTGGTGCAGCAACCTCTGGCCTTTAACGATGGGTCGATGGTGCGCCTCACCGTAGCACGCTACTACACCCCTTCGGGACGCTGCATTCAGAAACCCTACACCACGGGTAACGACAAGAGCTATGAACAAGACCTGGTGGATAGGTATATGCACGGCGAATATTTCTCACAAGACAGCATCAAACACGAGGGGAAACCCTTCCACACCACCAACGGACGAACCGTTTATGGTGGCGGTGGCATCACCCCCGACCGTTTCATCCCTGAAGATACCCTTGGATTCACCTCTTACTACAAGGAAGCGAGCATGTCGGGACTTATTCTGCTATATGCCTACAGTTACACCGATGACCATAGGGAGGATCTCAAGAAAAAGACAGAGATGCCCGAACTGGCGTCCTACCTCAAGAAACTTAACTTAGTAGAAGATTTCGTGCGATTTGCCGAGAAGAACGGATTGAAACGTCGCAACCTGATGATAAGGAAGTCATACAAACTCCTGGAGCATTATATCATTGCACGCATCATCTACAATATGCTCGACGACCAGGCGTTCATCGCCTATATCAACCAGGACGACGCTACAGTAGAGGAGGCACTGAAGGTGTTCAGAGAACAGGCTTCGTTCCCTACCCGTCAGCACAAAGAGGAAAGCGATGAAGAATGAGTCCTACGCCACTGCTCATGACATCAGCGACGCCAAACGTCGCTTGAGAGAAGAGGTGCGACAACTCAAGGCAATGAGAGAGAGCAGAGAGAACAATGAGGAGGCCGAAGCGCTGGGAACCTTGTTGCTCCACCACCCCCACTGGCTGTCTGCCAGACATATTCTGCTCTTCCATCCACTGCCCGATGAGGTAGATATCTTCTCTGCTGTGAAAGATACTGACAAGCAGCTCCTCCTTCCGCAAGTGACGGGAGAGACGACGATGGTGTTACACAGCTATGAGGGTGAGGACAGTCTGACGAAAGGTGCCTTCGGCATCATGGAACCCACGGGCAACACCTTCTACAACTACCACGAGATTGACCTGGCCATCATCCCCGGAGTGGCCTTCGACAGCGAGGGCCATCGGCTGGGAAGAGGCAAGGGCTATTATGACCGGTTCCTTCCCCTCCTCTCCCCTCACTGCCACAAGATGGGTATATGCTTCTCTTATCAACTCTTCCCCTCTATCCCCCATGACAGCCACGACATCATGATGGATGAGGTGTTGTCTGTCAACGTCAAAACGGGAAGATGACGCCGAGAAAAGCCGGAGAAAAGGCATGCAATAGCTTAGAAAAATGGGGAAAAAGAAAAAAATGTAGCTTATTTTTTCAGTATCTGCAATAATTATAGTAATTTTGCAGAGATTATTTCCCAAAGAAAACAATAAAAAACATATAAACAAATGGCAAAAATGAATGAACAGAAGGGCGCACCCGTTGAAGAGGCAGTGCTCACCACAACAGAAACATTCTTTCTGAAGTACAGAAACGCATTTATCATTGGCATCGCAGCCGTGGTGATTCTCATCGCAGGCATACTGCTCTACCAGCAGTTTGTGTCGGGTCCCCGCGAGGCGAAGGCAAGCACTGCACTGGCTAAGGGTCAGGAGCTGTTTGCCAACGAGCAATATGAGAAAGCTCTCAATGGCGACAGCGCATCATTTATCGGTTTCGTTAAACTGGCCGACGAGTATAGCGGCACCGACGCAGCCAACCTGGCTCAGCTCTATGCTGGTCTCAGCTATGCCAAACTGGGCAAGTGGACAGAGGCCGTAAGCTGCCTGGAGAAATTCAAGGGTCAAGACGACCAGATGATCAGTCCCGCCGCACTGGGTGCCCTCGGCAATGCCTACGCTAACGTCAAAGATTACGACAAGGCTGTGAGCATCCTGAAGAAGGCTGCCGCTAAGGCCGACAACAACACTCTCTCTCCCCTCTTCCTCTTGCAGGCTGGCGAAATCCTCGAGAGCCAGGGCAAGAATGCTGACGCACTCGAACTCTACAAGGAGATTAAGCAGAAGTATATCAACTCTATGCAATATCAGTTGATAGACAAATATATTGAACGCGTTTCTCAGTAATGGCAACAGCTCTTCACAACTTATCTGACTACGATACCAAGTCGATTCCCGACGCCAGCAACATGTGCTTCGGCATCGTAGTGGCAGAATGGAACCCTGAGATTACCGGTGCGCTGCTCGATGGTGCAGTATCTACCTTAGAGAAGCACGGTGCACTGCCTGAGAACATCCACGTCAAGACTGTCCCCGGCAGCTTCGAACTCATCTATGGAGCACACCAGATGACACTCAAGGGGATGTACGATGCCATCATCATCCTGGGATGTGTGATAAGAGGAGAGACACCTCACTTCGATTACATCTGTCAGGGAGTGACAGCAGGTATCGCACGGCTGAACACCACAAGCGAATGTCCTATCATCTACGGACTGCTTACCACGGAGAATCTCCAGCAGGCACAAGACCGCAGCGGAGGCAAACTGGGTAACAAAGGCGATGAATGTGCGATAGATGCCATCAAGATGGCTAAATTCTAATAAGTGAAGCAATACTATCTGTGGCACATTGCCTACAAGATTGACAACCTATAATGCAGCGGCACACCGACGACATCAGACAGCAGTTACGGTGTGTCGCTGCCTTCATAAAAAAACTACCAACCTATGAATAGTAAAAGTAACAGACTGAAGGCGTTAATGCTCTCTTTGATCATCGGGACAAGCGCACTTGTCCATGCACAGACAGTAGTATATGATTTTGAGGATTATGAGATAGGCCAGAAACTCAACCTGTATAATCTCTACGGCTCCGTTCCCTCCACCTCTTATGCCGAGGTAGTGAGCGACCCTACCAATGCCTCAAACAAAGTGTTGCATGTTGTGGTGACAGGATGGAACACCTTCATCGAACTACAGTTGCCCAACGAGCTGGCAGGCAAGAAACTCACCGACAACAAGAGCTATGTGACATTCGACTACTATCGGCCTGCAACAGATGAAGCTGATTACAAACAGATGCACATCTACCTTGGCAGCGAACAACTCTACTGCGACAACGGCTACCCTCATCAGGGAGACAAAAACACCTGGCAGAACAGAAAGTATGCGATGAACGCTGTATCTACATCGGCCGACACCGAAACAGCGCTCCACCTCGGTATTCATCATGAGAAGTCGGAGTATTACATCGACAACATCTGCCTCAAGGGCGAATACGACGATTATCTTGTAGCAGAGGAAAACACCATTGTCAATATCTGCGAGAAGAACACCTCATCCAACTATACTGTTTATGAGACACCTATCCTCGTCAATGCAGGAAATAAGCTCACGTTACACACCTCACGCTACACCTATTGGAACAGTAAGGTGGTTGGTGACGGTGTAATCAACCTGATGTCGGGAGGCGAACGCACCTACCTTGGCAACAGCAGCAAGGCAAGACCCGACTGGAGCGGCTTCAGTGGCCAACTGCATATCTATCCCTATAAAGAGGTGGATGGCACTTGTGGATTCTATGGCATGATATGGATGCACGGAGGCAAGACCTTTATCCCCGATGAAGCATTGCAGAGTGCCTACGAAGGAAAATCCAATAATTGTCTTGAGAAGGCTTCACTCTATCTTCACGACGGCGCTACTCTTGCTGCCGAACAGGGAACACGCGGTATGAGGATAGGCCACTTCGAGACAGAAGCAGGAAGTAAAGTGATGGGATATTACAAATCCAAAAGCACAAGTCATTCATACTATATGATAGGAGCTGACAACAGCGATGCACTTCTCGCTGGACAGTTTGCTCCTTATGACAACAATACCGCCATGAAACTTGGACTCATCAAGGAAGGCAAGGGCACCTATCGCATCACGGGCAACAACAACCTGCTCACCGGCGGCGTCACCGTCATCCAGGGCGAACTGCTTGTCAACAACGATGCCGCCTTGGCTAAGAGCAGCAAGTTGAGCGGCGGAATCTGCTCCAACCAGGGACAAGGTAATGCCGGCGTCGTGGTAAGACAGTGGGGGAGTGTCGGCGGCACAGGTAACATCGGTACCTTTGTCGATGTCTATGGAGCAGTGACTCCCGGTGACCAGGGCATCGGCACACTCACCATCGCAGACTATGCCAAAGCAGGTGCAGCATATATGATCATGCGACCAGGCTCAATAATAAAGATGGAGATCAAGGATGCTGCTACACATGATGTGCTCAACATCGATGGCGACCTTACCTATTATAATATAGCTGAGGATTTCTCTTCCTCCGATAAAATGCCACAACTGCATATCCTGCTCACCGACGATGCCCAACTCCAGGCGGGCGATGAGATGGTGCTCCTAACAGCCAAGAGCAAGAAAGGCCTCAACGATATCGCATGGCAATGGGATGTGCGCTATCCTAAGGCTTATACCTGGAAGACAGAGGAACGTAACAATGCAGATGGCACACTCTCCGTAGTGGCTGTCGTGACATCTACCGACTACAGCGGACAGGGAGAACAAGGTTATGAGGATGAAGAGGATCCCTCTGAACCACCATCGGAACATGACTTCACGCTTGACCTCGACTACGAACAGACGCTCAACACAACGCTCAACAGCTATGTTGAGAACACCGGCAAATACATAGGCGTGTGCGTTCCTGTATGGTCCACCAATATCCTCGATGAGAGTGATGCCAAGACCTCACTCATCACCAAGGAATTTAACATGGTGGTTTGCGAAAACGAGATGAAGTTTGACGCCGTGGAGCCCAACAGAAATGAGTTTAGCTTCGCCGCCGGCGACAAACTGGCCAACTATGCCTACCGTCATAAGTATCGTGTTCGCGGCCACACCCTCGTATGGCACAGGCAAGTACCTACATGGCTCACCACCGACGGTGAGAAGAACACCAACAACTTCAGCCGCACGGAGCTGCTCGACATCATGAAGAACCATATCACCCGTGTCGTGAAACACTGGAAGGGAAAAGTTCACGAGTGGGATGTATGCAATGAGGTATTGAGCGACGACCAGTCGATTGTACGAACCAATCCCAACGCCTATCAACTTCGCCCCAGTGTATGGCAGACCATCGGCGAGGATTTTCTGGATTCGGCTTTTGTATGGGCACATCAGACAGATCCCAACGTCCGCCTCATTCTCAACGATTATGGTGTGGAATACAAGGGACAGGCAAAGGCTGAGGCATTCTATAACCTGGCCAAGAGACTAAAGGAGCGCAATGTCCCCATCGACGGTGTGGGCCTTCAGTGCCATCTCGACACCTGGGGCGTGGATATCAATGCGTTAGAAGGAACAATCAAGCGTTTCAACGACCTCGGACTGAAGTGTGTGATTACGGAACTTGACTTAGGCAACGACGGTGGGACAGCCAACCTTGAACAACAGGCCAAAGACTACTACCAGATTGCCCGTCTGTTCACCAAATATGCCAACTGCGACGAACTGCTCATCTGGGGACTGACCGACGGAATGTCATGGCGTACGGGCCGCTCGCCACTGCTCTTCAATGACGATCTCACAGCAAAACCCGCCTACTACGGAGTGCATGCCGCTCTGAGACAGGGAGCCACGGCGATGGATATTGAGGATGCCGCTACGACAACAGGCATTGCTGCTCCTACCATTGTCAACACTGCCTATTTCTCACTCTCAGGTCAACAGCTTCACAGTGCTCCTCAGCACGGATTCTTCATCCGAGTGGAGACGATGTCTGACGGCAGCAGAATAAGCAAGAAACTCAGACGCTAAGTGGTTTACAAACGTCAGAAAAGAATATCGATATGAAATTTATATCATGGAACGTCAACGGATTGAGAGCCTGTGTGGGCAAAGGGTTTGAAGATATCTTTGCCCGGCTCGATGCCGATTTTGTCTGCCTGCAGGAAACCAAACTGCAGGCCGGACAGATTGAACTCCCTTTTGAGGGCTACCAATCTTATTGGGACTATGCGGAGAAGAAAGGTTATTCCGGCACGGTCATCTTCACTCGTCATCAACCGCTCTCCGTGGCCTATGGCATGGGGATTGAGGAGCATGACCATGAAGGACGCGTAGTCACCTTGGAGATGGACGATTTCTATCTCGTCAATGTCTATACCCCCAACAGTCAGGATGAGCTGAAAAGGCTTGACTATCGCATGGCATGGGAGGAGGACTTCCGCCGCTATCTCTGTCAGCTCGACACCAAGAAACCTGTGATTGTGTGTGGAGACATGAACGTGGCACATGAAGAGATCGACCTGAAGAACCCCAAGACCAACCACCGCAATCCGGGCTTCACCGATGAAGAACGAGAGAAGTTCGGCAAGTTGCTCCAAAATGGTTTTACCGACACGTTCCGTCACCTGCATCCCGAAGAACAGACGTTCTCGTGGTGGTCCTACCGCTTCAAGGCAAGAGAGAAGAACATCGGGTGGCGTATCGACTATTTCCTCATCTCCAACCGTCTCCTCCCCTCCCTCACCTCTGCCTCCATCCATACAGAGATTATGGGAAGCGACCACTGTCCTGTGGAACTCATCCTCAACGATCCTGCCTGATAACAGTTATGTACAACAGAGAATTTACCTCCGAAAGGATTTCGGGAGTGATTCAAAGATAACTCATCAACACAGCCAACCACTCACCGGTTGGCTGTGCGTTGATTATATGCAGTCACAAGAGCAAACTTATCGCATGAGGCTTATATCGCGTTGCGAATCCATTGCCCATTGCAATTCCCGACATTCAAGTGTCCTTCCAATCAGTCTTTCCATATAGATAGCAATTTTGGGGCAAAGAAACACAATAATTTTGATATAATAAACGATTTTCGCCCAAATGTAGGGTAAAAAGTGTAGATTTGGGCGAAAACTGACTGGATTTCGCCCAAATGTAGGGTAAAAAGTATAGATTTGGAGCGAGGTGTGGTGGGTATGGAAATGGTATTACAAGTGAAACAGACCATTATAAACAATGAAGGCTGCAAATGGCATTTACCATGCCGCTTGCAGCCTCCAACTGTTTATGATGGGATTGAATTATTGTAAAAGCTGAACAATCCAATTATAAGGATCAGGTAAGTAGTTGCAGCCATTATTTTGCAGTTCCCAAATCTTATTATAGACATCAGAATTATACAATGTCAATGTAGGGACAGCCCCTTGAACATTTGTTCCTGCCCCATAAAGCCAATTTTCCAAACACCTTTCTGCGCTGACATCAATTGCCAACATGGTTACACTTGAGAGTGCGGTGCAACCGCTGAACATATCCATATAGCAACTCTTTGCCAATGTTGTAGCAGGAAGCTCTGGTGCCGTTTATAGTGCGGAGCAATAGCTGAACATTCCTTGATAGCAACCAAATACCAATGTTCCAGCAGGAAGATCTGGTGCCGTTGAGAGCGCGGTGCAACCGCTGAACATACCCATATAGCAACCATCTGCCAATGTTTCAGCCGGAAGCTTTGGTGCCGTTTTTAGTGCGGAGCAACTGCTGAACATTCCATAATAGCAACTATTTGCCAATGTTTTAGCAGGAAGCTCTGGTGCCGTTGAGAGGGCGGTGCAATCGCCGAACATTCCATCATAGCAACGATTTGCCAATGTTTTAGCAGGAAGCTCTGGTGCCCTTGTGAGTTCGGAGCAACCCAAGAACATTTGACTATAGCAATAACTTGCCAATGTTTTAGCAGGAAGCACTGGTGCCGTAGTGAGGGAGGAGCAACCACGGAACATACCATAATAGCAATAACTTGCCAATGTTTCAGCAGGAAGCTCTGGTGCCGTTGTGAGTGCGGAGCAATATCCAAACATTTCACGATAGCAATAACTTGCTAATGTTTTAGC
>JAHAZN010000036.1 GCA_018385335.1 Prevotella sp. | reverse complement strand
CTATTGTTGGCATCGGTGTGTCATCGGGCATCGTGATATCATTCATCAGCGTCAGATTGGTCATAGCATCACTGTTCACCTTCTCTGCCCATGCCAACAGTCCGTTGGCTGTATAGGCCTTCACTGTCTTCGTACTACTGTCGTATGCATAGTCGGGGGTGAGCATGGGCGTTTCATTATCCAATCCCCACTCACTCACGCTGCATGACCCTTCCTCTTCTATCACCTCGTCCTTATCCAATTTCAGATTGTAGGTGGAGATGTGGTTTCTTTGCAGTAAGATGCCTGAAGAGGGCTGGTAGGTAAAGACCTTCGTACTCTGGTCGGCATAGACCACTTTGATGGTCAACGACGTGAGACGCTCTGGAGCCATCGCAGTAGAGAACCTCCATATGACACCATCGTCATCACCACAATATTCCAGTTCGCGTTCAACGGCATCCCCATCCGGTGCCAATGTGATGCCTTCCTGCGCGAAGAAGTCGATGGTGACTTGCGGGCTGGCATACGTCACTATTGACACTGAGCTGACCTCAGGCATGCCAAGGGCCAGTTCGGAGCCCAGGGTAACGTTCACATCAAGGCGCGCCATGAGATGCTCCATCTCCAAATCGACAGAAGAAGAAGTCTCACACTTCCCTATACTACGTCCCGCCACCAGGTCGTTATCACCGTCTTTGACGAAGGTGAAAGAGGAATGGGCAGAGGGTTCCACCCTATTTGTGGCGGGAAAGATGGCGAGGAAGAGGTGCTCTGTCGTCTGGTCTTTCCAGCAGATGGGACGAGGAGTAGTGCTCTCCCAGGTCCCTGAGGCGGTGTATTCCATCGGCTCTCTTAACCATGTATCATACTGTGAGCCGTCGGTCGCCCCGTTTCCATTGTTCACCAAGACATAGAGGTTCACAATCTTTCCACTATCGAAGGAGGAGACGCCCGAGCTTGCGATGTGCAGGGGCACGGCCATCTTTCCTGCCGACAGTTCCTCCTCAGCGTCAGAGGAACAGGAGGCAAGCAGAGCGGTGGCTACTGCCATTGTCGTTAGGGACAGCATCCGTCCCCATGCCATGATATTCTTTCTGTGTTTCATAACCTTCATTCTTTAATTATTCCGTCACCTCCTTGATGAGCAAGGGCTTCACGGCCTTTGTCGCCTCATCGGTATTGACATAATAGTTGTAACGCTTGGAGGTAGAACCATTATTGTACAAATAGTCCAAAGAGGAGTTCATGTCGTTGACAATTGTTGCAGAAGTCAGATCATCCGTTGCAATACCATTATCACCATCAATCGAACCTGCTCCAGACGATCCTCTACCTATATTTGCATAATATGATTTCAAAGAACTGCAAAGACCGTGGACAGTTCCTACAAGAGAGCCACAAATAAAACCTGTGGAACTTGCAGTAGACAACGCTCCTGAGTTGTAGCAAGAATATAAAGTGCCTGTTGAGTTTGTATCGACATAACCTATTAATCCTCCCACATAAGAACCAGAACCATTTACCGCAGACAGATCGCCACAATTATAACAGCCTATGAGGGTAAGCGTAGAGGGAGCATCAATAGAATACCCATCACACCCTACCAAACCACCGCAACGGAGAACCCAGTTATATCCTGTCAATGCAATCGAGACTTCATTCCAACAGGCGATCATCTTTGTTTCAGATAGCGTAAAGCCCACTAATCCCCCCCAAGTAGAGTACATATATTCATCCCAAAAGGTTTTTCCTGCGGCGGAACAATTCTCAAATGTAACACCATCAGCAATACTCGCCAATGCGCCCACCTTTCCATTTCCATACACACATATTGCTACATCCTTGAGGTGAAGGCCTTGGATGAGGGTTTCTGTAGTCCCGCCATCGCCAACTGTTCCAAAGAAACCCGCAGAGGAACTACGTCTTTTTATCAACATATTACCAATGCTATGTCCCTGTCCGTCTACCTTACCGATGAAACTATAGGTCTCATCTCCCACCGGTGCCCAGTTGCTTCCGTTCGGTATGCCGTTACTGTCGAGGGTGATAGGTTCTCCAAACAAGGTGCGCATGGGGAGGGTGATGTCGTTCATCAGGCGGAGACAAGCCTTTCTGTTGATTTTTACGGCATTCGCCCAACTATAAAGTCCCTCATAGGTAGTGACGTTATACCATGTTCGTCCATTCTCAATGCTCAGGCTGTAGCCCGGGTCATAGTCGGGCACCTCATCCGCTATCACTGTCGTCGTCCACGGCTCCACGGTGATATCGCCGAGGGTGAGGGCGGTGCGGCCGAGGGCAAGGTTGAGGGTGGTCACCTGACCAGACTTCAGCGGGATGTCGGCAACATTGCCCTGCGCATCCTTATGGGTGTAGAGATAGGTGCGGTCGCCCGAGGTCGTGTGCATCGTTATCTCTATGGTGGTGACCCCTTCCTGTGGCACCATCACCTGATAGTAGGTTTTGGTATTCCCTACTATTGTCAAGGGGAAGTCTGTCCTATGACCAGTCTCGTCGGGCGCAACCATGGAGAGATAGTCGGGGGTGCCGTCAGTCAACTCCTTCGTATAGTTGATGAGCGCCTTATAGTTGACATTCTTTGCCTTCACATATTGGATGGTCTGCTCCTGCAACTCATCGTTAAGGGTGAAGTTCACCACGAGCTTCGCCATGAGGTGATGGAGCTCTACATCGACGCTGTTCACCTCGTTGTTAGCGTTACGCGACTGCACAGGGGCACCCGTGCGCCATACCAACAGATCGAGGATGCTTTCGGGGGCGCTGCCCAGAAGAAACTCATCAGCCGAGAAGTTGGTGATGTCTCTCGACGGACTGACCGCCAAGAAATGATGGTCGGTGTTGGCAGCCAACCACTTCATCGGTGTGGCAGGCTCCTGAAGCACACCCGTGCTGAGCATCTCATACTCGCCATTGGCGGTCTTGCTGCCTTCGGCGAAGGTGGCACTGCCCGCCCATTCATAGAGTTTCATCTTGGCACCTGTGGGGAGCGGCGTGCCTGTGGTGGTGCTCGTCGTGTTTCCTCCTTCGGCACCCACGTTGCCACCGGTGATGACTACCCTCAAGGGCAGGTTGGCTGTGCCCTCTCCCGAGGAAGCTGTCACCTCATCGTCGGATGTACAGGCGGCCATAGCCACCATCATCCCCATCATTAAAAGATATATGATTCGTTTCATAAACTTAGGGGTTTTGGATGTTTGTCTCTCCCAGGTCCTCCGTCTCCGAAGTCATACTGAGGTGATTCACACGCTGGAGTACCAAGGGCTGCTTGGTCATCGTGGCTGGGTCGGTGTTCACCACATAGCGGTAGGCATAGGTATAGCCTTTAGACGACATATAGTTGACAATGGCCGTGTTCATATCGTTCATTGCTAAGGTGAGGTCATCAAATCCGCCAATATCAGCAGTAACACCATTGCGTTGTCCGATTGCATTGCTGTTGCTACCATTTTTATAGACACAGTAGTGGAGGGCGCTATTACATGCATATCCTAACAATGCACCGCTTGCATAGGCATTGTCCGAAGAGACCGTTCCGTTATTGTAACAGCCGTAATATTTACCAAGAACTTCAGTTCCCACCAAGCCACCGATAAGCCCATTACTATTCGTAAAAGGGCGTAGAGTGAGATCACCATAGTTATAGCAACCTACCAACTCTACCGTTGAACATTCGCCGGCAAATCCACCAACATGATAACCTCCTACGATATTCGTTCCGTTAGCGCAGGCGATGATTGTGGAATTAGCTGCCCAGCCAACAAGTCCTTGTTTACCACTGTGACGACAGTCAATCGTGCCCGTGGCCGAACAGTTCTCTATGGTTCCCTCATACAACTGACCGGAAATGACACCCAAATTAATGGAAGAAGGATAGTTGTCACGAACATAAAGGACGGCATCGCTAAAGGTCAGGTTCCTAATCTCAGTTCCTTCGCTGGCATAAGCAACAAATCCATAATTTCCTCCTGACGGCACATTGATGACCATGTTCTTGATCTGATGGCCCTGTCCGTCGATAGTGCCACTGAATATATTGACAGCCTTCCAGTTGCTTCCGCTCGGCACGCCTTCTCCATCGATAGTGATTGCCTCGCCCTCTAAGGTCTGCATGGGCAGCTCTACATCACCAAACAGGCGCAAGCAGACAGTAGGATCGGTATTGGCATCTTCTGCCCAGGCATAGAGTCCTTTGGCATCCTTCACGTTAAACCAGGTCTTGCCGTTCTCAGTGGTGAGGTAATAGCTTATGGCATCCTCCACCACGGCATCCTCCACCCAGTCTTTCACGGTGATGGAGCCAAGGGTGAGGACATCACGACCGAGGGTGAGCTTGAGGGTGGTGATACGGCCAGCCTCCAAGGGCAGATTGGTCATCAATCCCGAAGCATCACGGTAGTTGTAGATATATTCGCGACCACGCACGTTGACGGTGACACCCGGCACGCCCTCCTGGGGAATCATATAGGAGGCAAACTTGTTTGTCTCTGTCCTCGCCAAGAGCCATTCTTTAGCCCTTGCACCGTTGGCATTCCTCACCATCTGTTGGTAATAAGGTGCGCCGTCAATCTCTTGGGTATAGTCAACAATGCCATTGGTGTAGGCTTTCACTTCCACCTTGTCAGCCTCCATGCTCTGTTCATACTCGCTGCGGAGCGTCACCTCCACGCGGAGATAAGCCATGAGGTGGTGCATCTCCATGTCAACCGTGGGGACCGTCGCCTCTCCATTATATATAATGGGTGTAAGGGTGCGCCCCATCATCAGGTCGTTGCTATCATCAAGGGGATTGACGAGGGAGAATTCCTGAAAGTGCACGTCAGCGATGTCGCGTGCGGGTGAGACAGCCATGAAATGATGGGGGACACCCTTCTTCTTCCAGTAGAGGGGCGACGACGGATTCCAGTAGTTGGCTTCAGTACCTGAGGTCAGCGTCAGCGTATTGTTGTTCACCCACAGTTCGCCAGCGGCAAAGTCGTCACTGCCTGCCCAGCCATAGAGGGCGAGCTGGTCGCCCACCTCGAAGGAGGATTCGCCCATCTCCAGGTTGTTAGTGATAAAGAACTTCGGACCGACTTCCACGGCGGCATTGCCCTCACCGCCCTTGCCCGTCTCTTCCTCGGCAGAGCAGGCCGAGAGGAGCGCCACGGCCGTCATCAGCAAGATGTATCTTATCTTTTTCATCATATTCGTTTCTTTATGTTAGTTCTACAATCTCACAGCCTCCTCACTATGGTGTGGTGACTTCCTCTTCCTCCACCTCGCCATCGAAGGTCTCCGTAGTCCATGGGGTGACGGTGACGTTGCCAAGGGTGAGGAGATCACGACCGATGTTGATGGTGACGGTGGTGGTCATGCCCGGACG
>JAHAZN010000027.1 GCA_018385335.1 Prevotella sp. | reverse complement strand
TAGGAAATACTAACGATGAAGAAATTTGTATTCTTTCTTTTCTGCCTCTTGTGCTGCCAGATAATAGCAGCACAGCGCGTATGCTATTCTGATGGCAGCATCACCATAGAGGGCGACCCGATGACGTGGACACTTGCTACCGACGGAACGCAGTATCCGTGGGTCACCAGTCAGTACCAGTGGGGCAAGACCTACTATGAAGCCGACGGAGAAATTGCCGTCAATACAGAACGTCGGCAGGACGGCAGCGACATCGTCGAGACATATACCTTCACAAACACGTCGAAGCGCAAGGTGTCGCTGAAGAACGTCGGCATCTACACGCCGTTTAACGACAACTATCCCGATGCCAAGACCTGCATGACGCAACGCTGCAACGCACATATCAATGCCAACGGACGCGGTGCATGGGTAAACGCTTTGCGGATGAACGGTGTGGGCCCGCACCTTGGACTGATGGTCACCGAGGGCGAAATTACCGACTATGACGTATGGGAGCGCGGACAAAAGAAGGGTATGTCAAACTTCCGTGGCGTCCTTGCCCTTTGTCCGCCTGACATGATGCTGAAGCCCGGCCAGAGCTACCGCCTGACGTGGCGCATCTTTACCCATCAGGGCGGCGACTTCGACCAGCAACTGCTCAGACGAGGCGGCACGGTGGTCAGGAGCGAGAAATATGTCTATGCCGTAGGCGAGACAGCCAAGGTCGATTTCGCCACCAGTAGAGGTACGAAGACGGTCAGACGGAAGATAACGGCAACGGGCGACATAGATATTGAATACAAAGGTACTCACGCCCTTCTGTTAGGCATCAGTGACGAACAAAAGTTGATTGAGAAGCGCATTCGCTTCATCCTCGAACGACAGCAGATGCAGGACAAATCCGACTCTCGCTACGGAGCCTTTATGATTTTCGACAATGAGGGTGACTCGATACTGACCAACGACCAGGGACGCAGCGACCTCAATGAAGGTCGTGAACGCTTGGGAATAGGTATAGCGCTTGCGGCATACGGCCTAATTGAAAAAGAAGAAAGTAGAAATGAGAAATTGCTATCTGCCTTGGAACGCTATGCTAAGTTCGTACGCGAGCGGCTGCAATATCCCGACTATCGGACAAAATCAAACGTCAATGGCGGCAAGAACCGAGGCTACAACTATGCCTGGGTAGCTGACTTCTATTTCCGCATGGCTATGCTGACTGGCGAGGCGCAGTATGCACGTGACGGCTATGCTACCTTGCAGTCGCTCTATCGTCAGTTCGGATATGGCTTCTATTGCATCGACTATCCCGTAACGACAGGTCTGCAGGCATTGCAACAGACGGGACTGACTTTCGAACGCGACATGCTTCTTCAGGACTTCAAAGCCACAGCGGATATTTTCGTAAAGAACGGTCTGAACTTCCCAAGCTTCGAGGTAAACTACGAGCAAAGTATCATCGCTCCTGCTGTGCAGTTCCTATGCGAAGTATATTTAGCGACAAAAGAACAGAAATATCTCAAGGCAGCACAAGGTATGATGCCTGCACTTGGAGCACTCAGCGCACGGCAGCCCAACTACCATCAGCACGAGATAGCCATCCGTCACTGGGACGGATATTGGTTCGGCAAGCGTCAGACCTACGGCGATGTCTATCCCCATTATTGGAGCTGTATCACCGCTGCCGCCTATCACTACTATGCCAAGGCTACGAGCATTCAGGACTATCAACAGCGTGCCGAGAATATTGTGCGTGGTAACCTCTCGCTCTTCCGTGAGGACGGTAGTGCCACCTGTGCTTTCGTCTTCCCTCGCCGTGTCAACGATGAGCCAGCCCATTATGCCGATGCATACGCCAACGACCAGGACTGGACACTGCTTTATTACATGTTGGTAAATGGGAAAAATATATAAAGGAATTAACTATAATAAAACAATCATGAAAAACGAATAGAATGAAACATTATCCTATCCTACAAGTGGGCGACGTGCTACTCACGCCCGATATCATCACCGAACATTTCTGTTGCGACTTAGAAGCATGTAAAGGGTCCTGCTGCGTGGAGGGCGATGCGGGAGCTCCCGTGACGCTCGATGAGGTGGAGGCCATAGAAGAGGCAACAGAAAAGGTGTGGGATGAACTGTCGGCCTCAGCACAGGCGGTGATAGACCGACAGGGGGTGGCATATACCGATGAGGAGGGCGACCTGGTCACGAGCATAGTGGGAGGAAAAGACTGTGTGTTCACCTGTCATGAGAACGACTGCTGTTTCTGTGCCCTCGAAAAAGCTTACCGCCAAGGACTGACAACATTCTGTAAACCTATCAGCTGCGCCCTCTACCCTATCCGATGCAAGACGCTGAGCAACGGATTGGTGGCACTCAACTACCACAGATGGGAGGTGTGCCGTGAGGCGGTGAAGAAGGGAGATGAACTACAACTGCCTATCTACAAGTTCCTGCGTGAACCACTCGTCAGAAAGTTTGGTGAAGCATGGTACCATGAACTGGAAGAGGCTGCTGAGGTCTATCTCTCCATGGATAAGGAGGATTGACAACAGCTCATCAGCTATTGCGGAACTTAGAGGGAGACATTCCCGTATGCGTGCGAAAATAACGACCAAGGAAAGACTGGTTGGGAAACATCAGTTCATCGGCAATCTCCTTGATGCTCTTATCGGTGCGAAGCAACATAAGACGAATGGTGAGCACCACATAACGCTCTATCCATTCGTTGGGCGACTGCTTACTTACACTCTTCACTGTCTCCGATAGATATTTGGGGGAGAGACAGAGCTGATGGGCATACCAGCTCACCTTGCGCTCATGGCGATGATGGGCCTCAACCAAACGGATGAATTCGGTGAAAATCTGTTGACTGCGGGGGCGGCGCATACCCTGCTGCTCCACTGACTTATATATCACACTGCCCATATCATAGAACAGAGCAAGGATGAGGGTACGCACCACATCACGACGGTAATGGTTATGCACATCATCGAGCTTCTCACTTAGGAGATGGAAATAGCTCTTGAACACCTCTACCTCTCGCTTGCTTGGGCTCACCACAGGATGAAGACGAGAGAAGAGAAGAAGTTCGGAGAAATCGCTCACATTACAGATAATCTCACTAAAAAACTCAGAAGACAACACCATACACATCCCATCAAGGTCGCCTACGGGGGCGAAATGATCGACGAGATGGCCATCGCCGATAATCACTGCCTCGCCAGCCTTCACCCTATACTCCTGGGTGTCGATGGTGTAAGAGGCTTCACCGCCCGTACACAAGGCCACGAGGATAAACGTCATCTCACGCGCATTATGGGGGAAGGGGGCCTTGCCTGGACTCTCGACAAGGAGGAAGTCGTTGTCAAGATAGCGGGCACCGGGCCATTGCTTGAGTCGTTCGAAGCTGGAGAGGGTAGTCTGATTGTTCACCATATTGTTCATTTTAGCCTTTTTAGCATGATTTCATCGATGCAAAAGTACTAAAAAAAAAGAAAATACCCCAATCTCATTTTTTTTTTATACTTTTGTCTTCAGCAAAGCAAAGGCAAGACATGAAACAACTCTTACTCATTATCGGCGTACTGCTACTCAGTGGCTGTCAACACCTGTTTGAATATCATCCCTATGATGCTCGCTTCACAGGCGCCAAAAACATCAACAGACAGAACATCGGACGCATAGAGAAAAACTGTCGCGACAAGGATACTATCCGCGTGGCCTTTATCAGCGACTCGCACGGATGGTTCAGTGACCTGAAGAGGGCTGTCAGCAGTGTGAACAAACAGGAGAAGGTGGACTTTGTAGTGCATCTCGGCGATCTTACCGACTGCGGTACGACAAGGGAATATGAACGCACGCGCGACTTGCTGCAAGACCTGCGCGTACCTTATATAGCGATGATAGGCAACCACGACTATCTCGGTACGGGCGACGAGGTGTTTGATGTGATGTTCGGAGGTATGGACTTCTCCTTTATTGCCGGTAGGGTGAAGTTTATCTGCCTCAACACCAACGCCACGGAATATGACTACATTGCTGCGGTGCCCAATTTCGACTTCATGGAGGAGGAGATAACGGCACACAACGATGATTTTGATGCTACGGTAGTGTGTATGCATGCCTGCCCCTACAGCGACCAGTTTAACAACAATGTGGCAAAGGCATTCAACCACTATATGACGCTATTCAAGAACCTGCATTTCGCTGCCTGCGGACACGGGCACAGCTTCGAGATAAACGACATCTATAACAATGGTATCATCTACTATATGGCAGATTCCGTCGCCCACGGCTCTTATCTTCTCTTCACCATCACTCCCACCTACTACGCCTATGAACTCATACACTTCTGACCTCTGCCATTGCTGGTGTCGCCCATGGCTGGTGACGCTCACACTGCTTATCCTTCCTCTCCTGACGATAAGGGGAAATGATGCCGACTCGCTGGCTATCAGGGACTCACTGAATTATTTCGACCGTAACAACCTCACCACTACCACGGTGTTTGTCGAGGACAGCAACTACGTTTCACGCTACGACCGTCGCATCCACCGTTTCCGTAAGCACTGGGCTGCCCTTATCCCCACTCAACATATCATCCAATATGCAGGTAACATGGGAGTGCTCTCCATGGGTGTGGGATGGGACTATGGACGACACCGACAATGGGAGACGGACCTGCTCATAGGGTTTCTACCCAAGTATCAAAGCAGTAGAACGAAGATAACGATGACGCTGAAACAGACGTTCATCCCATGGAATATCTATCTGCGCTATGGGTTCAACTTCGAACCTCTGAGCTGCGGTATCTATCTCAATACGGTCTATGGACATGAGTTCTGGGGAAGACAACCCAACCGCTATCCCGACAAATACTATGAGGCGCTCTCAACGAAGGTGAGGGCCAACATCTTTGTCGGACAGCGGCTGGGGGTGTATGTGCCTCACAACAGAAGGAAGTTTGTCAAGGGTATCACAGCTTTCTATGAGGTGAGTACCTGCGACCTCTATATCCGCTCGATGGTGATGGACAGCGAAGTGACGCTATGGGATATCATCAGTCTCTCCTTAGGCCTGAAGTTCCAACTGCTGTGAAAAACCACCCAATTATTTCACGTAACTCGCTGATTTTCATTCTGCACTATATGATGGCGAATAAAAGTGATGAAACAAGAGAAAGGCAAAAACACCTCATCAACCTCTTGATTACCAGTGTTTTTGCCTTTCTCTCAGCAAACTATTATCAGTGATGCCTTAGGCATCGATATTGGCGTATGTGGCATGCTTCTCGATGAACTCGCGGCGAGGCTCCACATCGTCGCCCATCAGCATTGAGAAGATCTCATCAGCCTCAGCAGCATTCTCTATGGTCACCTGCTTGAGAAGACGGGTGGCTGGGTTCATGGTGGTCTCCCACAACTGCTCGGGATTCATCTCTCCCAGACCTTTGTAGCGCTGGGTGTGCAGACTCTTACCATCCTCCACACCATTGCCCCACTTGTCGAGGAACGCCTGGCGCTGTTGCTCTGTGTAGCAATATTCCTTGGCCTTGTTCTTATAGGTACAGAGATAGAGGGGAGGAGTGGCGATATAGAGGTGGCCCTCCTGGATAATCTTAGGCATGAAGCGATAGAAGAGGGTCATGATGAGCGTGTCGATGTGGGAACCATCGACATCGGCGTCGGTCATGATGATAATCTTATCGTAGCGGAGCTTGTCGATGTTGGCTTCCTTGTCGCCCTCACCTTCTACACCGAAGCGTACACCGATACTCTGAATGATGTTCATCACCGATTCGCTCTCAAACACCTTATGCCACATCACCTTCTCTACGTTGAGGATCTTTCCTCTCAGGGGAAGGATGGCTTGAGTGTAGCGGTCGCGTCCCTGCTTGGCAGAACCACCGGCGGAGTCACCCTCGACGAGGAAGATCTCGCAGGCCTTGGGGTCTTTGTTGGAGCAGTCGGCCAGCTTACCGGGCAGTCCACCACCTGTCATCGGATTCTTGCGCTGCACACTCTCACGCGCCTTACGGGCAGCAATACGTGCTGTGGCGGCGAGGATCACCTTGTCGCAGACGAGCTTAGCCTCCTTGGGATGCTCCTCTAAGTAGTTGGCCAAAGCCTCACCCACTGCCTGCTGCACGGCACCTGCCACCTCGCTGTTGCCGAGCTTCGTCTTTGTCTGACCCTCAAACTGAGGTTCAGCCACCTTGATAGATATCACAGCGGTGAGACCCTCACGGAAATCTTCGCCGGCAATCTCTATCTTCGCCTTCTCTATCTGCTTGGAGATATTGGGGTCGGAGTCGGCATATTTCTTCAGCGTACGGGTGAGCGCCATGCGGAAGCCCACAAGGTGGGTACCACCCTCTATCGTGTTGATGTTGTTGACATAGCTGTGGATATTCTCCGAATAGTCGGTATTGTACATCACGGCAACCTCGATAGGAATGCCTTGCTTCTCGGTCTTGAGATAGATAACATCGTCGAAAAGGTGAGTGCGGTGACGGTCAACATAACGCACAAACTCCTTCAGACCCTCCTTGGCATGGAACACTTCCTCGCGGGTGTTACCCTCCTCGTCGGGACGGAGGTCCTTGAGCGTTATGGTGATGCCGGCATTGAGGTAAGCCAACTCACGCATACGTTTGGCGATGATCTCATATTTGTAGATAGTAGTGGTGAAGATGCTACCATCGGGCCAGAACTGCTGACGTGTACCCTGGAGCGTGGTCTCACCTACGACCTTCACGGGATAGAGGGGTTTACCTTTCTCATACTCCTGCTGATAGATCTTTCCGTCGCGGAACACCTGTGAGAGCATACGGGTAGAAAGGGCGTTAACGCAACTCACACCCACACCGTGAAGTCCACCGCTCACCTTGTAGGAGCCCTTATCGAACTTACCACCGGCATGGAGCACGGTCATCACCACCTCTAAGGCTGACTTATGGAGCTTCTGATGCTCATCGACGGGGATGCCTCGACCATTGTCCTGCACGGTGATAGAGTTATCCTCGTTGATTGTCACTTCTATGTGGGTGCAATAGCCTGCCATCGCCTCATCGATAGAGTTGTCAACGGTCTCGTTGACCAAGTGGTGCAATCCCTTTTCACTGATGTCACCGATATACATGGCGGGGCGCTTGCGCACTGCCTCTAATCCTTCGAGCACCTGGATGTTACTCGCCGAATAATTGCTTTCGTTGTTAATCTCTTCTGCCATCTTCTTTGATTGTAGAACTTTTGTTTATAGAACTTTAGCTTTAGTACTGTTTAAGTCGATTTGCTGTCGTTATGAAAACATTAAGTGAACTGTTTTCAAGGGGGAACAGCATTCTCCACCTATAGGTTGCAAAGATAGTAAAAAAGTAACGATTAAAAGAATTTTAATCGAGAAAAAGGGAGTAAGGATTCAAAAAAAGATGTCATATCACCAGGAAATAGCTTTCAACCCAAATCGGCCATAACGCTAATGACCAATTTGGGTTAAAAACAAGACAATGCGGCCGAACCCCATAGAAGGAGTTCGGCCGCACATTATATTTTTTAACCGTATTAGGCCAGCTTGTTGATGTAAACAGCCACACCTGACTTGATGTTAGCTGCCTTGTTCTTGTGGATAATGTGCACCTTGGCCAACTTATCCAACATTTTCTGAACACTAGGATACATCTTCAATGCCTCTTCCTTGTTTGTCATAGCACGCAACTTGCGCACAGCGTTACGCATTGTCTTAGCGTAATACTTGTTATGGAGCGTTCTCGTCTTTGTCTGACGGATTCTCTTAATTGATGATTTGTGATTTGCCATCTTGCTTTAATTTCTTTATATTCTTGTAGTCCCTAGGAGAGTCGAACTCCTCTTTAGAGAATGAAAATCTCTCGTCCTAGCCGATAGACGAAGGGACCATTGCCGAGTTTTGCGGATGCAAAGGTACGCATTTATTCTGATACTCCAAAACTTTTATCAAAAAAATGCTTGATTTTTAGCGTTTTTCGGGAAATATGACTTAACTTTGCCATGAAAAGGTGCTTACTGATGCCTTTTTCCATGTATGCTCATCAAGACTAAAGCCATCGTATTGCGCACGGTGAAATATGGTGACAATCGATTGATTGTTGACCTTTTTACCAAGGAACAGGGCAGACTCTCCTTTGCCGTGTCGGTGGCGCAGTCGGCGAAAGGGAAGATGAAAAAGCAGTTTTTTCAACCTTTATCGCTGCTGGAGGTGACCGGCGATGTGAAACCATCGGTTCAGCTCCACCGACTGAAGGAGGTGAGACTCGCATGGCCTTATGCCCATCTACCATTCGATGCTTCAAAATTAGCCATCACCTTCTTCATCGCGGAGTTTCTCGCTGCCTCACTCAAGGGAGAACAGCGCAATGAGGCGCTCTACGACTACCTTGAGGGGAGCCTCATCTGGTTGGACACGGCGAGGGAGCATTATGCCAACTTCCATTTGGTGCTGATGATGCATGTGGCTAAGTTTCTGGGCTTCCATCCCAATCTCAGCGGCTACACCCCGCAGGCGGTGTTTGACCTGCGCGCAGGATGTTTCACCGAGGTGATGCCGCTTCACCATGATGTGGTGGCTACTGAGGGTGCTGCCATCATCAATACGCTCATGCGCATGGACTTTGTCAACATGCATCTCTTTAAGATGTCGAGACAACAGCGCAACGAGTTAGCCGACTTCCTTATCCTTTATTACAAACTGCACCTCCCTGCCTTCCCGGAACTGAAGACAAAGGAGGTGCTGAATACGTTGTTCTGAGCAGTGATTATCTCACCTGCAGTTTGATTGTCTCTCTGCCTATGCTCAACAGATATGTTCCCGTGAGGAGAGGAGCGGCGGGAAGGACCGTCGCATAACTGTCGGCAGCGATGTGACTGATGATCAGCTCTCCTGCCATGGTATAGAGTAGGATGGGGGTACCTGCAGAGGCACCGATGATGCGGAGGCGACCATCGATAAGACTGACACGCAGACCATCCTTCACCGTCACCTCATCCATACCACTGCCCACCACGGTGACTTTCTCTGAGAACGACTCACCAGACAGACTGTAAACGGCTGCCACCTGATATTCGAGATAGCGACCCGTATAGGGTTTGCTGTCGAGATAGCTGGTGGTGGGAACGAGGTCGTCGTTCAACAGCTCCTTATTCCTATATACATTATAGCCCAGGAGGACGTTCTGCAGGGGCATCTCCTCGACAGAGGCCACAGCAGTGGCTCCGTAAGGACTGAGACCGATGGAGATGTTCCAGTTGCCATCGATGCTGGTATCCGAAGAACCGAGGGTAGTCCATGTATTACCGTCGGTGGAATAGAGATCGCCATAGCCACTCTTTGCAGGACCAGCGTCATAGCCGAGTGGAACGGTGGCAGCGTTGTGCTCCACATAGATAGCTACCTTCAGTTCCTTAGAGGTGTTGATTGGTAGAGGTTCGTCGAGTGTGATGGTGTTGAAGGAGCGTTGCTCTATGCGCGGCACAAACTGCTGTCGCACGAGGTTGTTGGCCTCGTAAACGAGCAGGTAGAGGGCGTCGGGCACCTGGTTGACAAAGACCTCAACATCTGTGAGTGCCAGCTGACTGTAGTCTTTCAGATCGGAAGCACTCCAGCGCACGGCGGCAAAGAAAGAGCCACCATTGGGCAGACCGGCAGCATCGTGGCAGTTGCCGTCGTGCCAGCGCAACCACACGGGTTCGCCGATGGCAGGCTGCTGCCAAGAGAGACTGACGGTGTTGTCAGTTAGAAGGGCAGCGGTAAGACCTGTGGGTGGCAGACGCTTATTGTCGTAGTTGAGTGCTATCTCTACTGGTGCAGAGAGTTCACTCACGGCAGAGCGCATCGTGGTGAGACGCACCTGGTAAGTATAGTTGCCCGGCAGGAGGTTCTTGTCGGTGAAGCTCACCTCACGGACAGGTTCATCGTTGAGCTGCTTACCATCGCGCCACACATCATAGGCATAGACCTTCGACTGGGGTGCTTCAGTAAAGAGTCGGAGTGCATCGACAAAGATGGTCTTCTGAGTTGCCTGCTTGCGCAGTGCCACATATCTCACTCCAGCGGGTAACGTCACTGTCTGTTCCTTCCATCGTTCCACAGCCTCTATCTTTGTTAAGGCGATGAAGTTAGCCTGCTGCTCGTCGGTAGTAGAATAGAGCACCTCTACCCCACTCTTCCCCTCGCTGTCGCTCAGGGTGGAGAGCACCAGTTGGAGACAGGTCATATCGGCGGCAGGGAGCACGAGGAAGGCCTCATTGCCCTCTACTGCGCTCATGCTCTGCTTACCATCGTAAGCACGCTCATCGGTGGCGGTCCAGCGGTTGTCCACATTCACCCATCCTTCTACGGTCACAGGTCGTCCTGCCTGCATATCCTCAGCATCGACAGCCAACGAAGCGCCCTCATAACGGGAGGGGTCGGCAAAGGAGAGATTGACATTATAGCCGTAAGATGCCTGCACAGCCTTCAGCTCCACTGGCGGCAGTGCCTCATCGGGTGACACTATCTCAATGCGTACAGGGTTGGATGAGGGTGAGGAGCAGAGGTCGTCAACATAGACGGTCTCTACGGTATAGTCGTAGGTGCCTGGGCTTACGATATCCTGCGCGAAGAAACGGTGGGTGAGTAAGGTCTCGTTCTGTCGCTCTCCGTTGCGGTAGATGTTGTAGCCACTCACTCCCTTCACTCCTTCGAGCTGGAGGAACACGAAAGTGCTGTGACCATCGGCACGCTGGAGGGCGAGCGCAAGGAGCTGGAGCCCCTCGGCAGTGGTGATGACAGACATTCCTCCAGCAGAGGCCTGTTCAATAGCTGTGAGCTCTACATAATCCTCGAGATTGATGCTATCTACTCTTTCGAAAGTAGTCATATCATAGACTCCCACGGTGAAGGCATTCTGTGTGTGTCCCTGCTCAAAGGCATAGAGCAGTCCATTGTGACAAGCGGTACCTGCAGCACCGAGGAGTGCAGGTCCTGAAGCCAGTTTACTACCATCTTTCGACACGAAGATGCTCGTCTCCCAGTCGCCTACTTCAAATCCGCCCCGACCATTGTTCAGTTCGGGCACATAAGCAAGATGGCGGGCATATTCAGAGATATCGATGGTTTCCAACACCTTGTGCTGTTCCATATCCACCCGCTTGATATTGGTCTGGTTGTCGGCAACATAGAAGTATTCGCCATCGTAGGCGATGTTACGTATGCTCTCCAAGCCACTGAGGGTGAAGTGGTCGAGGAGTTCTCCACGGAGACTGTACTTATTCACACGTCCGTTCTTGCCATAAACGGAGGTATAGATAGCTCGTCCATCGGAGGCGATGGCCATCTCAGAACCCGTGCCATGGAAATGACTCACCATCTCCGGACAGTTGTCGCTGACGGTCACAGGACGTGAGACAAGGTCGCTATTAAAGGACATGGGTGCTGCCAAAGGATAGTCCCACCGCAGCGATACATGTCGGTTGATCTCCACGTCTCCACTCATCGCTGCCGGTGCAAAGCGTCCATCGATACTGATGATGTTGGCTGTGGCACGCTCGCTATAGGCAGAGAAGCCTCCGTCGGCATAACGGGAGACGAGCTGATAATGATGGGTGCCAGCAATGGCTGAGCCGTCGGTGTAGCTAAGGGCATCCACTGGCTGCGGGGTGAGCAGCTGTCCGTCACGATAGATATCGTAGCCCACAGGTTGCTGCTCCTTATCTTGCTCGTTGGGTACTAAGTTAACCCTGATATTGAAGTTTCCGTCGATACCACTGTTCAGTGCGCTAAACCAGTTCTTGCCATCTTCAGAGAGCATGTTACCCTTACCGTCAACAGCCTTGTTGCCATCGATAGAGAGGGGTTGAACACCAGCGTCGTGCATGATCTGGAAAGCGAAATAATAGGTGGAGGCGGGGTCGATAGTGAGGGGTGCATTGAGCGCTACCTCGGTGAACGAACCATTGTAGCGCATCTCACCCTTATAGGCCTTCTTATAAATAGTGGTGCCATCCTTGATGATAAGCAGGGCGAGATAAGTGCAGGGGTTGACCAACTGCACACTGACAGACTTAATGGTCTTGTTGCGATACTGTACAAGATCTTCTGGCTCCCATACGCTGGCAGCATAGAAATAGCTACTTTCATAAACACCCAACTGATCGACATGCTCGCCAGTAGCCCAGCTCATGGTATCGTTCTGCGCTGACAAGCTGAGAGGAGAGCGCCAGGAGAGATGGATGAGTTGATTCTTCTCCACCTCGGCCTTCAGTGATAAAGGAGGATAATAGGGTGCGCCTCGTTTGACAAAGACTTCGGCAGAGTCGGACAATGCTGACTTCTTGCCATCGGCATAGTCTGCCCGTACCTTATATATATAGTTGCCGTAAACCAAAGGACGGTCGGTATAGGTGGTAGCAGTGATAGGGGTGTCATTGATCTGCTGTCCATTGCGGAAAAGGGTATAACCCGTGGGCGTTTGATCACCTTCGCCAGGGAGCCACTGCAGACGGACAGCGGCACTGTCGGCAGCAGCTGTGAGCTGCTGCGGTCTCGGTGCTAAAGGCAAAGTATGGGCATCGAGGGTGAAGGAGATGCGCTTCTCCTCGAGCTCGGGGATGGTGAGCAGTCGGCTCGTGGCAGTGACAACATCACCCGACTTGAGTTTCAAGGCATCAAGCGTGTACTTAAACACCTGTTGCTCTCCTGGTTGAAGCACACCATGTTTGGGCGAGTAGCGCAGCCAGTCATCTACTACATCTAATGTGTATTCGAAGATGAGGGAGGGCGACTGCTGGAGAACGCCGATGAGCGTCAGACGACCATCGGTGAGCGCCGTCGTAGTGTGGAGACCACAGATATAGTTGCGTCCCATTGATGGATTGCCCACCACATAGCCGGGCACATCCTTCACCACATGTTTCACATCAGTGAGCTTACGTGTGTTGAGGTTATACTGTCTCAACTGCACACAGTCGAGCGAATAGTTATCGGCAGCTGTCTCGTCGGCTAACCAGAGGTAAGGTCCTCCCGGACTCACATTGTCATAGGCGGAACCAAAGACAGCGATACTCTCTGTGGTGGAGAACTGCGTGAGCAGGGACACCAGAGAACCGTCGCGACGCACCAGAGCTATCGTTGACATTCCTCCCACCCAGAAAGCGTCGCGGTCGGGGTCGTAGCTACAATGGGTGATCTCCAACGAGGGCAGTTCGCTGATAGTGATGACCGACACCACCTTACGGTTCTCGAAGTCGAGTTGGAAGAGTCGGTTCTTGTAATCACTGCCATAGAAATAGCGTCCATCATAGGTGAGGTCGTAGAGTTTGTAATACATCTCTGGGATGGAGAAATGCTCCACGAGCTTACCTTGACGGGTATATTTCCAAAACTCACCCAAACGGACAGATGAGGTGGTGTAATAGTATTCGCCATCGAAAGCGATAGAGGTCTGCAGGTCGCCGGAGGTTGTCCAGGTACGACACTCCTTCCACCTCACAGCATCATCACCTGTCCCCTTGGTCAACTGACGTTCAAGGGTCCATGAGAGGGGTCCGTCACCTTCGTTGGTAAGCAAGAACGCTGCATCACCCTTATCTTCAGCAGCCATCTGTAGGCGGAGATGCTCATCGGATGACAGATGGAGAACAGGACGGGTGAGATGGATATTGAGATGCTCGTTGCGCTCATCCAACGTCCACGAGCCATGATACTCGTTGCAACCTGTCTTATTGACCGTCACCTCATAGGTACCCTTCTCTATCTTATCGATATTGACCTTTCCATCGGCATCGGTCAGCAACTCATAGACACCACCATGGTCGCCTACAAGTGTCACCGCTGCCTCGGCGACAGGACCTTCGGCAGTAGCTACGCCAAGTGAAGCCTGCAACCATACTGGGTTCCATACCTTGACATCATCAACATACCAGTAGTCGATATAGTAAGCGTTGTCTCCATAGGCTCTGAAACGGATGCGGAAGAAGTCGTTGGTGAGATATTTGGCAAGTGAGAACTGGTGGGTGCGCCAGTTGAACTCTCCTTCTATGTTATCGAAGGTGGTGACGGTCTTCCATGTGTTGCCATTATCACAGGACACCTGAAGGGCGAGGTTGTCGAGGTTGACAAACTTCTCGTGCTGCAGGCGGAGGTTGAAGCGCACATAGGTGGAGGCCCTGTCGAGCGTATGCAGTTCTCTACTCATCAGCGACTGGTCGTAGTCGGTGATAGCCGACCAGCCGAAAGAGGCGGAGGGGTCGGTGAGGCCATAGGTGTAATAATCGATCTTCCATTTCGACTCATTACCATCCTCAGCCACCACGGTCCACTTGTCCTCATGCAGTGTCCAGTCGTCGAAGTCATCTTCGAAAGGCAGGAGACGGATGTCGGGCACCTCAACGGTCAGCGGTGTGGAGGCAGCACTCTCCGTACCGTCGGCATAGAGGGCGGTGACGGTATAGTCATAGGTGCCATAATCGTCCACTTCATCGACAAAACGTATCTCATCAACAGGTGCATCGTTCACCTTGGTCCCATTCCTATAGACATTAAATCCTACGAGGGCGGGGGAAGAGGGGAGACGACGGGGACCAATGCCCGGGCGCACCTTGTTGGTTCCAATGAAGATGTCATCAATCATCAGCATGAAAGCATCGTTGGACACGCTGTTGATAGTAACATATTTAGCCTCCTTGGGAATGGTGTATTCCACGAGGGTCCACTCAGCAGGGAGTTCGATATAGTCGCCTTCGTTGACAAAGACGAAATCTGACGGTTTCATCGTACGTATGGAGTAGCCCACACGGATGCGCTCCATAGGAAAGCTGGTGCTCACCTTATAACTGCGTGCACGGAAACTGATACGGAAATCGGTGTCGAAGCTAAGATGTGGAGAGATGAGATAATCGTTGTTCTGTCCATCAACGGCAGCGAAGTCAACAAGCATCTTCTCGCCTGAATAGGGAGTGAAGTCGGGGTTGCCGTCGGTAGCCGGTGTCGTCTGCGATGGATTCATCACGATAAACGCCATCTTCTCTCCCATATTAGGGAAGGTGCATGCCTGCCACACGTAGTTCACGCGGTTATCGCCATCGACATACGACCAGCCGATGCTACCAGGTGAGTTGATCTCAAAGTTGGGATGACTCTCGAAATCTTCGAAATAACCATCGAGCGGTTCGGGCGAGAGCCAACTGAGTTTCACCTTCCTGTCGTTCACGCTCTGCAACTGCAGTCCGTAGGGTACACCATCTTCACTACCATCGACAAGGAGCTGGGGCACCTGAGAGGTGGCACGCTGCACCTTGGCAGAGAAGCCTACCACTGGTTTCACTTTCTCCATCTTCTTCTCCGTGCGGAGCGTCTGACTGGTAGCCCAGGCAAAGCCTGTCACGAGAAGAAGAGCGCCTGCTGTGAGTTTTGCTATGTTTGTCATCTTTATTATTGTTTCGTTCTTAGGGATGAATATTAGGATGGCTGTGTGAGCGATTATGGGAGAATCACCTTACGTGTGATGCGCTTCTCCTTGTCGGCGATATTGACCAGCACCACACCATGGTGGGCACGTGTACCGAAGGAGAGTGACTGACCTTCTGCCACACCGCTAAACAGGGTAACACCGGAGGGGAGACAGACACTGATACGCTGTCCTGCCTGTAATCCATCCACACGGAGATTGTCTTTGGTGAGGGAGAGACGGAGACCGCTGTCGTCGATATGATCTTCTATCGCCGTAGCAGCATCATAGATGAGCTTGTTGCTCTCGTCATAGTAGAGGACACCATCGCCGGCACATACCCAGGCAACATATCTGCCACTGTCAAACTCTCCATCGGTCTTGCCGTTGATGACGGTAGAAGTGCCATAGACAGCACCCGCTGCCAGCATATCTATCACCTTGCCGTCATAATACTCAAGATAGAGGTAACGCATACGGCCGTTGCGGCCTCCGTGGGTGAAGTTGAAGCGGAGCTGCGTATAACCCTTGTTAGCCACATAGGCTTCCCAGTCGCACTCCTGTCCTTCTGCATCATAGCTGCTGATAGATATCTTTGGCCCTACATCGGTCCATCGTTCTCCGTCCTTAGAGCCCTGAACCACTAAGGTAGAGGTACCGAAGGGGCCTGAGGAGGTGAGCATGAACTTCAGATCGAGCACCCCCTCTGGTATGTTCTTCAGCGTGACGGAGCCGTCGCCGGTGAAGCTGATGGAACCAGCCTGCACTTCGGTTTTACCCTCGATGCGCTCATAGAATGAGACGGGGGTAAAGAGACTGTAGAACTGGCGTTCGCTGCTCTCCTTGCCAAACATCAGATAGTAGTAGAGCGCACGGTCAACGGGAGTCCACTCCACAGTCAGTTGGTTGGCACCGGTCTTTTCGAAGCGTTTCATCGTGGGGGTATCCAACTTATCCATGAGCATGAAATACCACAGATAGAGTGCACTCTGAAGACGCTCTGAACTGCATTTAAAGGCCACGTAAATCTCCTTGCCGGCAAACTCGCTGAGGTCAACTTCTTCCAACACGGGAATAGAATAGTTGTCGGCAAACGAGAATCGCTTATAAAGTACGAAATCATCGAGCGTGCTACGCTTAGTGGAGATATAGATATCGAGGTTCTCAACATCGCCCTCGTCAAGAATGCCACGCATGAAATAGAGGGAGCCATGTTCGGGGACGAGCATGCGGTTGCGGCAGATGAGCCAGTCGTCGGCATCGTTATAACCGTCGCCATAGTAGAGCATACCCTCGCTCGATTCATCATATTCCCAACTGGTACCATCGCGGTTATTATCGACGATACGCCAGCAGTCGAGTTCGCCATTGGTCCATGATGAAAAGTCGCTCGCAAAGGGTGCCTTAGCCAAGGCACACTCGGTGCGGAAGGGTACTGACGAGCCATAAACAACGGTTCCATCGGTGAGTTTAAGATAAGCTCTCACATAATAGTTGGTCCCTGGCTTCAGCGTGTTGATATTCACCTTGGGTGCTTTGGCATCGTCGGCTACTACATGCGTCTGCGCTATGGTGAGCCCCTCTTCACTTCCCCAACAGAAACCGCTCTCCACCACCTTCGTTACATCGGCGGTGATGACGGCAGTGAAGACAGCCGATGTGTCTTTCACGTCGGTGGGCACCAGGGTCTTGACGGTTGTCCATGTAGTAGTGCCACCCATCACCTGGAAGCGCACCAAGCCGTCATCCTCGGTGATATTGGTAAGCGGCACGTTGGTGGGTTTTCCTGCCCAGTTGAGTGCATTGGGTACCGAGGTGTCAGTAAACTCCGTATTGGCACTGCTGCCGGGATAGGTATCACCACTTCGCGAGGTGTTGTCATCGGAGCCATCGGCAGCCTTAATGTACATGCAGCGATGCGAAGCATTGTTGTTGGGTCCGTTCACACTCCAGTATTTTTCTACCATTTCATCGGTATAATCATAATGATAGATAAGGAGTCCGTGGGCGGGGATATACTTATCCCATCCCGTCTTCTGACGATTCTCTACAATCATCAACTCACGTCCGGTGCCTGCCTCACGCTGGGGTTGACAATCAATATATCGGGCGGCATTGGTGGCGAGGGATGGCAGTTGCACATCCTCGGGCTTGTTGAGTAGCTTAAGGTCGGCTGCAGGGGAGCCCTCAACCATCCACCCCAACTGCATACGTTCAAAAGCCATGAGATAGGGCGGGGTGCGACTGTTGTTGTTATAGCTTCCTGAAGCATAGAGACTATAGGAACCGGGGTCGATGCCATAGCCTCCCACATAGTCATCGGTGTCGTACATATCTTTGAGTCCGAGGACATGTCCAAACTCATGGGTGAAGGTACCAATACCGTCCATCGTGGGCAGGAGCGGCAGTCCAGGCTGTCCCACCAACTCTGCTGAGCATGAGTAGTTGTTGATAGTCACGCCGTCGATATTGAACTTATCATCGCCCATATACCAGCTATGTGGCCACATATCATCGTCGTTGGCGGTGCTCGCCTCACTGTAACCGGCATAGATGATGTAGCAGTTATCTATCAGTCCGTCACCGTCGTTATCAAAAATCCCAAAGTTGAGTTCCGGATTGTTCTGCTTAGCCAAGAGACAGGCTTCCTTCACCATCGCACGTGGGTCCTGGTCGCTTCCCGAGGCATCATTGCCGGCATAGTAGGCCGTGGGATGGGCTAAGGTATAGGGGCCCACCACATGGAAGTTGGGCACATACTGCTGCATGGAGTTGTCTGCATAGTAGTCTCTCACCGAACCTGTCGCTCCGTTCTTGCTATAACCCTCTTCGTTGAGCCATGCATCGAAATCGTCATGAGTGAACCTAAAGGTTGAGTCAGCGAAGTTGACAAGCACCACGAGGTAATGACTCTCCACCGAACGCTGTTCACTCACCTTCGCCCGTCTCTGAGGATTGAGCACCTTAGGCGAGAGCAACTGCTGTGGCTGTAGCACTTTCCTTCCGAAACGCTGATGCTCATCCTTACTTATCTCCCTACCCTTCATCAGACCGCTGACCAAAGCCTTTTCATCGGCATTGCGCTCTTTCACGGGATGAACACGTTGAGAGGTAACTGTGCGTTGACCTTTGTCGGCATCATAAGCTACATAACAGAAGAAACCTTCACGGTTCTTCTGAATCATGAAGCCGTCAAGTGTCGTGGTGTAATGCGAACCTTCGTCACCTACCAACTGCACCATGAGCGTCGTACCGTCGGGTTGCACCACGCGGATGGGTTTGGGAAAGGCCTTCACTGCATGAGCCTGTTGTGAACAGCTCAGTGCCAAGACCGAGAGAAAGAGGAGATGTTTTAAACGTTTCATATGCTTGTTATTTTCTTCGATATCAGAAAACAATGAAAACGTTTAAACCACCTCTTTCCTATTGGAGGTGGTTTAAACGTTAGTCTATCAGTGATGATTATTTCACCATCACCTTCTTTGTCTCGCCATTCACATTAACGAGATAGATTCCCTTGTTGAGTCGGAGCTGAGCCTTACCCTTCACCTGCTCACCGAAGAGCTGTGCGCCAGAGAGAGAGAACACCTTCACGTCGGCGTTGTCAGCCTCGATATTGAGCTGGCCATCGGCCACACTGATGGTCTTGCCTACATTCACACTGCTGATAGCATCGCTCACGGGAGCAACGATGGTCAGCTTGCAAGCACTGTAGATGTACATCAGGTTGAAGAAATACTCACCCTCTTCAGTGATCTCCAATTTAGCTGTATAATCATTGGTAGGCTGGTAGTTCTCATCGTAGTTGCTCAGGGAGATATTGCCGATGAGGTTTTCAGTCAGAGCGTTCTCCTCACCGAGATAGTAGAAAGCACTCATGCTACCTGTAGCCTTCAGTGTGTATGAGCCGGCCTTCAGTGTAGCCTTCACCCAATAGCTTGAGGAACCACTGGCAGCAGGAATATCATACGCTGTGTTCACTTCCATGTTGATGGCCGTCTTCACGGTCTCGCCTGGGTTAGCCTCACGCATTGCGAATGAGAGGGTAGCACCTTCTACAGCTGAAGAACCAGTGATGTTGACATATACTGTGTCTCCCTTCACTACAGAGATTTCGCTCTTGAAGATGGGCATATAGTCAGCACCATATGAAACCATCGGGGTCATATAACCCTCGTTGACACCAATGTTGATGCGAAGTGCGTCTTGGTCATAGCTATAAGCAGTATCACACTCAGCTACGAGGTAACCATCCTCGGTCACCACATACTTCAGCCATTTGCAAACGGGAGCCTTGTCATCGAACACATACTTGTTGTCAACAACTTCGACAGCCAAGGCCTTGGTGTCGCCGGCAACGAAATCAACCTCGGCAATCTCCAGCACATCATCGGCAGCGGCACCGCTCACGGTGATAAGGTAGTTCTTGTCTTTCTCAGCATAGAGGGTATAGGTAGCACCCACCTTGTAAGAGTCATATACGCCGGCCCAAGGACTGGTACTCTGGGGGAAGGCGAGCTCGATGTTAGGAGCAACGGTGAAGACTACCTTGCAGTCCTTGGTCGGGGTGTAGCTATAGTAAACAGTGCCGTTGCGGTCGATCTTGTTCTCACCGAGCACAGCGGTGAGAGGATTGGTGATGAGGTCACCCTGCTTCACATCCTCATAATAAACCTTGAACTCGATGTCGCTGGTCTCAGCATTGTTTACCAGGATGAAGAAGGCAGCACCTGCCTCACCACCATTCACCTCATATTTGGCGATGGTCTGTCCTGAGTTGCCGTTCCAGCTGTTGCCTGCGGGATAAACCTTCAAGCTGCTCATGGCATTGGTAACTGCAGAGGTAGCCTCAGCAACGAGGAAGCCTGTCTTGCCGGCAGGCACGTTTACCTTGAAGTAGGTAGCACCTGTCTCAGCCTTCAGACCCTCGGCAGGCACGTTTTCTATCACAATAGGATTATCCTCCTTCTGTCCCACCTTATAGTCTTCTATAGCGAAGTTCCAGGTCTGGGCAGTCTCAGTATCTTCCACCTTCACCACTTTGAGGTAAGGAGCATAGAAAATGGTGGAAATCTCAAACTTCACATTGAGAGAGCCCTGCTCGGAAGTAGCAAGGGGATTATTATACTGGATATTTGCTTTGTTCTGATATACCAATACCTGTCCGCCGGGGATGGTCTCCTCACTGGAGAACACAGCATAACCGGTCTTCTCAGGAGCGAAAGTAAAGTAATACTCTCCCTTGGCAGCAGGAATCTCGTTGGCACCTGCCTTCAGTGTGATAGGCATCTCTAAAGAACCGAGAATGGGATGAAGAATCTCAGAACTGATGAGCTGCACGCCATAAGACTGCCATACGATGTTGTAGGTTTTGCCTGTCTCTATCTGTGCTTTCAGTACATAACCACCTTTCTCTGAGCTAAACTCAGCAGCAGCAGCCTCGCCATTCACGGTAGCACTCTGTACAGAGTTGCTCAGATAGATAGCCAACTGGCCATCCTCGGTAGCGGTATAGGTGAGGTAAGAGGTCTGAGAACCGCTTTGGGTCTGGTCGCCTACAAACTGGGTCTTGCCGGGCACCACTACCAACTGGTTGTCGGCTGCAATACCAGTGCCAAGACCAGGCACATCATTGTTGGCCTCAACAGTGAGCTGACATACAGCAGTAGCACCAGCAGCGTTGGCAAATGCACGTGTCTCCAACAGAATGGTCTGACCTGCTGTCACTGCCACTACCTTATTATATTTGGCATCAGAAGTGATAGACAGGGCCGTGGTATCGGTTTCGGCTATCAGATAGGCACCATAGAAATAAGTACTGTAGCTCTCAGTGCTCTTGGCGGAAATGGTGAGCAACTGGTTCTGCTCAGCTGTGTATTTCCAATAAACGTCAGTGGACTGTGCTCCTGTGTCGTGGCTGTTCTCACCAACGGTGAGGGTCAGAGGAGCATCTTTCGTCTGTGCATTACTCATCATAGAGAAGAGGAGTGCGCAGGTTGCAAGTAAAGTTTTTCTCATAATTGATACATTTAGTAATTATTACATTAAATATAGCGTCCAGTTTAGAATTTAAATATAACGTCCAGTTTAGCATACAGATGATGTCATTGAAGATTCCATCACCTAAATTTCTCTTTTTTAAAAGTAAATATAATATCTGATCATATTATCCTTTCTCTATAAATGTTAGATTCTATTTTCTATTTATCAAAAAACTGAATGCAAAGGTATGGAATTTATAGAAAATAGCTGCATAAATCTTCATTTTTTTTGCAAAAGTATCGAAGATTAACTCACAACTACCGACAGATGAGTGTAAAATATAGACAAAAAGACAAGCTCCCATGATCAAATAGTCATGAAAGCACCGAAGGCTCAGAGTGTCAGTGCACCCTGAGCCTTCGGTGGTGTTATATCCGTCGGGAGACGATCAGTAAACGTAGATTCTGTAGTTGGCCACACTTCCTGGAGCACCAGCCTCGGCGCGTGGCAGGTAATCGACTGCCTTCAGCGTTCGCTCGCCGCCAAGGTCTATCACAATGAGATAGGGTGTGGAGGCTGATGCCGGTGTTGACCAGTAGGTTGACTCTTGAAGATCGAACACCTTGTCGAGTGTATGGTTGCCTCCCTCAGCATCCTCGTGTGAGGCATAGAAGGAGGTCCACTCCTCCCTACTCATCCGACTGTTGTCTTTACCCACGGCATAGATCTCGGCTATTGCCACCTTCTTACCGCCGTCATGAGCAGAGAGACACTCGATGGCGAGATACCTTCCCTTAGCTTCCTGAGCAAAGGAGAGTGTCTGCCATCCATTGCCTTTCTTTGTCTGTCCCACGGCCACGGGTTGTATCTTCGACAGGTCAGGACGTTTGTTTATCTTCTTCTCTGTCAGTGCCGTCTCCTTAGCTCCCGTGCGTTCTTTCTGCAGGGCATCGAGCTGATGGGTGGCTTTACCACTGCAGACAGGCTTCACCGGACCTATCATATCGAGCACTACGACCTCGTTGAGTCCTTTCTTCAACCAGCATCCAGGCACATAGAGCGTCTGCTGGGGTCCGATCTGCCAGAATCGTCCTATGGCATGGCCGTTGACATAGACCACACCCTTGCCCCATTTGGACATATCGAGGAAGGTGTCGCCGGTCTTCTTCAACATGAACCATCCTCTGTAGTAACCGGGCTGGGTGCTAAGGTCGGCATTAGCCATTGCCTCCCACAGCACAGGGTGATAAGGCTTGGCCTCTCCAGTAGCTCTCGCCGACCTGCCATCAGCGTTTTTCATCGCTTTCATCGCTGTAGCATAGTTATCTGGGAGCGTCTGCATCGTCCAGTTACGCAGTTCGTAGGTGAGCTGATGACCATCGCTCATGGTGACCAACCTCATCTCTCCGACGATACCTTTATAATCCTTAATAGCTCTTCCGAAATTGATGCGCCCCATACCCTCTACAAGGATTTGCAGTCTGTCGCCCTTCTTGGTGGCAGGCAGTTGGATGGTCTTCTCATGCTTCACCCTGTCGGTCTTGCCAATAAACTTCCCATTGATGAAATAGCGGGCATAGTCGTGCACCTCACCCGTGAGCGTTCCTCCATCTGTCTGGGGCAGACTGACGGTATAGAGCATCATTCCCCAGCCCATATCCATCTCCTCGAAGGTGAGGGGAGACTCGCCTTTCTTTGTCATATCAATGGCCTTGAAGATAGAGGCAAACTCCTTGAGTTCAAACTCTGGCACGGTGATGATAGGTGCCACAGCGGATGGGATTTTCGGGAGTTTCTTGTCAGAATAGCGCTGCAACATCTCTCGCAACTGGGTGTATTTGGGTGTCACCCCACCCCATTCGCTGATGGGAGCATCATAGTCGTAGGAGGTGACATCGGGAGCAAAGCCCGGACTGTTGGCACCTGCCCAATGACCGAAGGATGTACCACCGTGGGTCATATAGAGGCTGAAGGAGATGCCTTTACTCAGCATCTCGTCCATGCCCGCCACCATCTGGTCGGCAGCTCTTGTCTCATGGCGTGCGCCCCATTTGTCAAACCATCCGCTCCAGAACTCTGAACACATCTTAGGAGACTCAGGACGAAGCTGACCAAGACGCTTAAACTGCTCGTCGATATTGGCACCGGTACCGAAATTCATTGTCCATACCAAATCGTCGAGACCGTTCTTGGTGAAGTTGCTCGACCAGTCGCACTGGAAGAGCGCTATCTCTTTGCCCCATTCTTCGCGAAGCACATCCCTGATAGCCCCCACATAAGCCTTGTCCTCGCCATAGGAACCATATTCGTTCTCCACCTGTACCATAATGATGGGACCGCCGCGCTGAATGGTGAGGGGAGCCAACTGCTCAGCCACTTTCTGCTCAAAGATCTTCACGCGCTCCATGAAATAGTCGTCGCGCTCTCTGAGACGTATATCCTTTTTCTTCAGCAACCACCAAGGCAGTCCGCCCATCTCCCACTCGGCACAGACATAGGGACCGGGACGGACGATGACATACATCCCATGTTTCTGTGCCAGTCGGCAGAAGGCTGCCACATCATTCTGACCTGAGAAATCGAACTCTCCTTTCTTCTGTTCATGGATATTCCAGAAGACATAGAGACAGAGCGTGTTCATACCAAGTGCCTTACACAGTTGGATACGGTGCTCCCAATAAGGTTGGGGGATGCGGGGATAATGTACCTCAGCAGCTTTGACAACAAAGGGTTGTCCGTCTAAGAGAAATGTGCCCTTACCTACGGTGAAATCACGATTTTCTTTTGCTGCCTGCACACTGAAGGAGCATAATAGCAGCCACAATACCATCATCATTCTGGTGGCTACCAACGAATAGTTTTTCGACATAAGTTTGTAGTTATTAGTTATGTGTGCAAACTTACACAAAAAAAATGAGAATGCCACCAATAATAGAAAAATATACTCAAAAAAACCTACTTGAAACAAATAGAAAAAAAAATGTGCCATGCAAACAACGCAATTCATCGAAACTATCCTACCTTTGCAAGCGTGTTGAAAGGTCCTTTTTATGGAGATTCTCCCAGTGGCCAGACTACTTATGAAAGAGCAATAACTAAAAAACAAAAATAATGAATACACTTAAAACACAGAAAGTATCATTAGGAGAGAAGATTGGCTATTCGCTTGGCGATGCCTCTGCCAACTTAGTGTTCCAGATGATGATGATTTTCCAGCTGAAGTTCTATACCGACGTCTTCGGTCTGGATGGCGCCATTGCAGGTTCCGTATTGTTGATTGCCCGTGTAGTTGATGCCTTTGTCGATCCTGCTGTAGGCATCCTCTCCGACCGCACCAACTCCCGCTGGGGTAAATATCGCCCATGGGTGCTCTGGACGGCTCTTCCCTTCTGTGTGTTCTATGTGCTGGCGTTCTATAACCCCGGTATCGAGGACAAAGGACTTGTGGCACTATATGCTACCATCTCCTATATCCTGCTGATGACGCTCTACTCGTTCAACAACACCCCCTACTCTTCGCTTGGCGGTGTGATGACCGGTGATATCAAAGAGCGCACAAGCATCACCTCTATCCGCTTTGTAGCTGCCACCATCGCTCAGTTTGTGGTGCAGGGCCTCACCCTCCCCTTGGTCAACAAGTTCGGACAGGGCGACCAGCAGCAGGGATGGCTTTATACCATCGGACTATTTGCTGCCGTCGCCTTTGTATTCCTCGTCATCGCCTTTGCGTCCTCTCGTGAGCGTATCACACCGCCACCATCGCAGAAGACCGATATCAAGGCTGACATCAAGGACACTATCAAGAGTGTGCCCTGGCGTGCGATGTTTGTACTGACGCTTTTCATCTTCATCACCCTGGCCATGTGGGGCAGTGCGATGAGTTTCTATTTCCAATATGCCATCGACCAGACGATGCTCTACCGTTTCCTCGAAAACATTGGCCTTGCCGACCCCGACAATGTGCGTACAGGAGTATGGGCTTCTATCCTCGGAGCCTTCAACCTCATTGCCCATCAGGAGAGCGATGCCTATTCCATCGGATTCTCATTATTTAATATGGTAGGTGCCATCGTACAATTCTTGGGTGTAATCTTCCTTTCCGAATACCTGGCCAACAGATTTGGCAAGAAGCAGACTTTTATTGTCTGCCTCAGCCTCACCGCCATCTTCACAGCACTCTTCTTCGTGCCCACGAGTGTGGACGTTGAGATTATCTTCGTGCTCTGCATCCTGAAGAGTCTGGCTTATGCGCCCACCGTTCCTCTGCTCTGGGCAATGATAGGCGACGTGGCTGACCACGTGGAGTACGTTCATCATCGCCGTGCTACTGGTTTCTGCTTCAGCGGCGTGGTGTTTGCCCTGAAAGCAGGATTAGGTCTCGGTGGTGCTTTCGCCGGACTGATTCTCTCTGCCTTCAACTATGAGTCGGGCAATGTGGCTACACAGTCGGACATGGCTATCGACGGCATCCGCCTCGTGTCGAGTATCGTCCCTGCCATCCTCTTCGGTATCGGAGTAGTAGCACTCTTCTTCTACCCCATCACCAAGGAGTATAACGAGCACATGCAGGCTGAACTCGCCAAGCGTCGTGAGTATGACGAGATCATAGCAAGACAGCAGCGCGAGATGGAGGAGTATGAGTCTATTCATGGTAAACAGGAGTAATTAGCTATAAGAGAGAGATAAGTCATGAACAATATTAAGTTTTTTTTCATAGTAGTAGTATTTGTTTTAGTTGGTCGTGACACATGGGCAGACAACGGACTGAAAGATGCTATGGGCAAGGATTGCCTCATTGGTGTAGCCATCAATCAGAACCAGTCTGCCGGTGTGGACCCCCATGCCACGGCCATCATCGACAAACACTTCAACAGCATCGTCGCTGAGAACTGCATGAAATCAGAGCGTATCCAGCCTCGCGAGGGATTCTTCACCTTTATGGCTGCTGACCAGTTTGTGCGTTTCGGCGAACAGCATCATCAGAAAATCATCGGCCACTGTCTGGTGTGGCACTCACAGGCTCCTTCCTGGTTCTTTACCGACAATTCGGGCAAGCAGGTGAGCCGTGAGGTTCTCATAGAGCGTATGCGCAAGCATATCACCACCCTCGTGAGTCGTTATAAAGGTCGCATACATGGTTGGGATGTGGTCAACGAAGCTATCGAGGATGACGGCTCGTTCCGCCGCTCTCCTTTCTACCAAATTATCGGTGAGGATTTCATCGAACTGGCATTTAAGTTTGCCCACGAGGCTGACCCCAATGCCGAGCTCTACTACAACGATTTCTCCATGGGTAAGCCAGGCAAACGTGAGGGTGTATGCCGCCTCATCACCCGACTGAAGGCTGCCGGCTGCCGCATCGACGCCGTAGGCATGCAGTCGCACAATGGTATGGACTATCCCAACCTCAAGGAATATGAGAAGTCTATCGTGGCTTTCAGCAAATGTGGAGTGAAGGTGATGATGACGGAGCTCGACCTTAACGTGCTGCCTAACCCCCAGGGGTTCGGCGGTGCCGCCATCGAGCAGAACTACGAGTATCAGCAGAAGTTTAACCCCTATACTGAAGGACTGCCCGAGGAGATGAAGAAGAAGACGACAGCTCGCTATATGGACTTCTTCAAAATCTACTACCGTCACCGTGACAAGATCTCACGTATCACGCTCTGGGGCTTGCACGATGCCACCTCATGGCTCAACGACTGGCCTGTAAGAGGACGTACCAACTATCCCCTGCTCTTCGACCGTGACTATCAGGCGAAGCCGGTGGTAGAGGAGATCATCAACTTATGGAAATAATTAACAACTAAAATACACTACCATCATGGGCAAACTACCAAGATACCTGTTTCCTAAGGATTATATGGCCGACCCTTCGGCCAACGTGTTCAATGGCCGCCTTTATATCTATCCCTCTCACGACTGGGACAGCGGCGAGTGTTTCGATGACGACGGTGGTCACTTCCAGATGAAAGACTACCATGTGCTCTCCATCGAGGATGTGGCAGAGGGCGAAGTTACCGACTGCGGCGTCATTCTCGATGTGAAGGATGTGCCCTGGGCTGAGAAACAGATGTGGGATAATGATGTGGTGGAGAAAGATGGTAAATACTATCTTATCTTCTCTGCAAAAGACTATAACGGCGTATTTCATCTCGGTGTGGCTATTGCTGACCGTCCTGAAGGTCCGTTTATCGCCAATGCTGACCCCATCCGCAAGTCATACAGTATAGACCCCTGCGTCTTCAAAGACGATGATGGGAAGATCTATTGCTATTTCGGTGGTATCTGGGGCGGACAGTTGCAATGGTATAAGGACAACAAGGCACTGAAGAGCGAATATCTGCCTGAAGGCAAGGAGAACCCGCTGCCCTCACGTGTCGCTATGATGACCGACGATGTTCAGCAGTTTGCTGAGATGCCTCGCCCAGTGATTATCGTCGATGAAAAGGGCGATATTCTTCCTGCCGACGATCCTCACCGCTTCTTCGAAGCATCATGGATGCACAAATATCAGGGTAAGTACTACTTCTCTTACTCTACTGGCGACACCCATATGCTCTGCTATGCGGTGGGCGATAACCCTTATGGTCCTTTCACCTTCAAAGGTGTACTTTTAGACCCCGTAGTGGGATGGACCACACACCACAGCATCGCAGAATATAAAGGTGAATGGTTCCTGTTCTACCACGACTGTGTACCCTCTAACGACACGACATGGCTACGCAGCCTCAAGGTGCAACGTCTTTTCTATAACGAAGACGGCACGATAAAGAAGGTGGTCAATGAATAACACCCATTCCACCCAAGCTCTCCACCATCTCATCGCTGCTCATTATGAAGCTCACCGCGATGAGATGGTGCGTTATGCAAGCGCTGTCACAGGTGATATCATGCTCTCCGAGGATCTCGTACAGGAGGTATTTCTCCGTCTGCTGTCATGGTCTCATCCTATCATGATTTCCACGCTCAGACCCCTCGCCTTCACTATCCTCCGCCGTCTCATCGCCGACTGTCAGCGGAGACGCCATGTAAAGGAGCATTATCAGGAGATGATGATGCAGCAGGCTGAGTGTGCCACCTCACTCTCTTCCTCACTGCTGATGGGCGAACTGAAGGAGCGCATAGAGCAGGCACTGAGGAGAGTCCCTCAACCCTGTCACTGCCTCTATCGTCTGCATCTCTTCTATGGCATGGGTACTGGTGAGCTGACAAACATTACGGGCCTCCCCTATCGCACCGTAGAACGTCGCTTAGGAAAAGCCCGTAAAGAAGTGAGACAAGCTTTGCTCCCTCTGCGCGGATGCAGCTGAGCAAAACTGCTAATTAGCTATTATAACAATTCTTCTATCGCCTTATCGATGTCTTTTATCTGACTGCTGCGACTCACGAGATTGTTGTCTCTGTCGATAAGGAAGAACTCAGGCACACGCTGCACATTATACATCACAAGGCGCTGTGAACGCACGCCAGCCTCATCACGCACGCTGATCCATGGCAGTGCTGCCGTCTGCTGCTTCCAGAAATGCTCATCACCATCGAGTGCTACCTGATAAATCTCGAGTCCTCTACTATGATATCTGTTGTAAAGTTCACGCAGATGGAGAATCTCCTGCGGCGAGGTGTTCACCCCAAAGAGATTGAAATGCAGCATCACCACCTTGCCTTTCAAGTCGGTCAACGCACGCTCCACGCCTTTGTTATCCGTCAACTTGATATCTATCACACCTGTAGTGGTAATCTTCGACTCCTCGATGTTTGAAATGTTCCTCGCAGCCACGATACGTTTGTTCCTCATCCCCTCAAGTGCGATGTTATGCAGGTTCTCTCCACGGAGCGAACCGGGATAGAAGGTGTCCCAGGCTGTGGCCACAGCAGCAAAGATACGGATATCTTCAGCATTATCCTTAGGGTTGAAGATAAGCACATTGCCTAGTGCCTGGAAGAGAGCGAAATAAGGGGAGGCAGCCTTGGGATCCTTAAATATGTAGCTACCTATCACCTCCTGCTTATATGCACTGATGAGCTGGTCAATACTGTCGGCCACCTGGTTAACATTGAGCTCAGGTGCCTTCTCTACATTGATGATACGCTGTATCAGGTCCATCTGCTTGAGGGTGAGCTGTCTGATGCGCTCACAGTTGTCAGAACCCTTCACCTGGTAATCAGAAGCCAGGGAGGGCAAACTGCCTGTCACTGTGATTGTCTCTGTAGAATCGACAGAGATGTTTACTATCTGTCGCTTGATGCGCAACCGGTAGAACTCAGGAGCCGTGGAAGCCTCCTCAGCGAAGGAGAAATGTCCCTGTTCATCGAGCTTTACCGAGTCTAAAAGCACAGGGCCGTCGAGCCCCATCTGCTCTAAATAGAGCATGGAGTCGGCGGCCTCTGTTATAGTACCTTCCAACTTAAACTGATTGCTGTCGCTGCATGCCGTCCATGTCATGATGCCCAAGGCAACAGTGAGCTGCGCGGCTAACTTTCTCAATCCTTTCTTTTTCATCGTATAATATAATAAGGAGGGGCATTGAAGCTCCTACCGTTAGTAGATGCAAAAGTAAGGCAAAAAGCTCAGACAGCAAAATTTTTCTCTCTCTTCTTTACCATGTAACACTCATTCCGAGTTGCACACTGGCGTTGGAGTTGAGTGGGATACCCTCCTTGCTGAGCGAACCGAGAATGTGGTCCATGCCAATGAAGAAGTTGTAGCCCTTGGGGTGGATATTAAGTACCCAGCCCATGCTGGCGGCAAAGCTGTTGACGGCAAAGTTGACGCCACCATTTATCCACTTCAGCGGTTCATAGTTGGCACTCAGTCGGCCTTCTGTCCATGAATACGGGCCACGGATGCGTGTAGAGCTGAGCAGTCCAAACTTCACCTGACGGTAAACAGGCAATGTATATTCGGCAGCGAGGTTGAGCGTAGCACCTATTCCTGTGGTACGTCCACCCTGGTCGCCCTTGTCTTCAAGATTAGAGAATTCGGTAAACTGGTCACCCAAGTCATCGGTGATATCACTCAGTTTATGTCCACCATTGTCTCTGTTGATAGCCACGTCTCTGAAACCGTCAAACTCAAAAGGTTCTCCGCTGCTGGCTGCCATCATGTCGTTGCTCCAACTGATGAAGCCGAGGTCGAGGAGTGCAGCACTGAAGGTCCAGTCGTCATTGAGCTTATACACTGCACCGAGGTCGAAAGCCATACCAAAGCCGCCAAGTCCTCCACCATCGACATCAACATCGTTGACACGCTCATAGGTGCCCTTGTTGGGATTGTTATACTCCTTGGTCTCTGTCTTATAGGTCAGTCCCTTGAGCGACATGTTGGCCTCTGCCTTACCTGAGATCGTCCATTTGTCGTCGGAAGCGAGGTCGGCCTTCATATCCTTGAGAGCCACATCAGCACGTGCGATACCGAAGAGGAGCTTCACCTTGGCTCCCACTCTCAACTTTTCATTGAGCTGACGAGAGTGACCGAAGGCGAGTTCGGCATAGGCCTGCGCACCTAAATTGATATCACCTATGTCATAGGTTTGGTTACCTGTGTTCTTGGCAAACTCAAAAAACTCATAGGGCAGAGAGAGTCCGAGCGACTGCTTCACATTGAGTTCGATAGTGTTATATCCGCCGAAGCTCTTGAATCCTGCAGAAAGCAGAGTGATGTTCATGTCCTCTATCAGTCGGTTGTTGCCCGTACTGAAACCGTCGAGTGCACTACTTGCTGAGATATTAGGGTTCATGAAGGTAGTGAGTCTCTTCTCTCCTGGCTGTCCATAGAGTGGATTATCCATGATCATATCCTCCACGCCGAAGTTTCCCCTCACATCCACACCGAAGTTACCCAGCACCGGCACTGACACATAGTTCTGTTCGTTGCCAAAGGCCGGGTTCATCGTATGACGGAACTTATAATCGTTGGTGAAATAGGCCGAATTGAGGCTCTGTGCCGAGGCCGATGTTGCGCACACCATAAGGAGTGCTGCACTGAGATATTTATATATCGTTTTCATTTGCGTTATTGTCTGAATAAATGATTTAATGCTTGAATCTCACGATGCCTCATTATTAGTTGAGGTCAGCCACAGCTGTTCCCACGAGCGACAGTTTGATGTCCTTCAGCACGAGAGAGTGTTTGTTGGCATTGAGGGTGATGCCCTTCACTGGGTTGTTTCCCTGTGCATCTCTTGCAGCACCGCTCACCTTCAGTTTCAGTCCGTTGAGTTTCTCAAAGGCACCCTTGGCAGGGGTGAGGACAATCTTCAGTTCGCTGACAGCGGGTGTGACACCGTCTGCCGATGCCTTCACGTCAGCATCCACATCTACATCCACCACACTCTTAGCTAATTCGTCTCCATTCACATCCAGCGGTGTAGCCTTAACATTGAGGTATGCCGGTATACGGTTCTCCACCTTCGCAATGAGTTCGATATATGTACCTTCCTTCACGTCGAAGTCCTTCACATCCTCGTTCCAGTCTTCAAAGGTCTCGGTATATACAATCTTTGCGCTATCTCCGAAGGCGAGAGGAGCCTCCACGCGATAAGCGGGTCTGATGATATATTTCTTACCGAGCTCATAGGCATACACATTGTTCTTATCGGCAGTAGCCTCACCCTTGAATGATATCTTATCTATCACCCTCGGATAGAGCAGTTCGCTGATTTCATCGGTCTCTATCACCTGGTCATAGGCAGCCTCCATCTCCGCTGTCTTATAACGGCAGATGCACACCTTGATAGCGTTGCTCTCGGGCGAAGCACCCTCGGCAGCTGCCTTGATTCTGATGGGTTGTGGCAGCTTGATATCACCCTCTTTAGTGTTACCGTTGTCGTCGGTTCTCCACCATTTGATGACTCCCGTAACCTCTCCACCCACGGTGAGGTTGCTGTTGAGTGTGAGCAGGAGCTGAGGGTTATCGATATCTATCTTCACATCACCTTCGGTGAGGAAGTCGGGCAGACCAGTCACCTCGGCATCTCCAAGGTCATCGAGATTGATGACAGGGTCGAAGCGTCCCTTTACCTTGTCAAGCATGATGGCCTCATCCATCGTCATTTGACTGATGATAGAGCAGTTAACAAAGTCAGATGGCAACAGGTTATCATTGATCTCAGCCACCTTCACTGTCATTCTCACGTTGCCCACCAGCACCACTTTGCCGTTCTCATCCACGGTGAGGGAACCTAATTCTTCATCGGGAGCCATACCCATGGTGAGTTTGTTGATGTTTATTGTGGTCTTCAGGTTGGTGTTTGTGGGCACATTCTTAAACACCAGTTTGTTGCCTTCTTTGGTACAGTTGCTTTGTGGGACAACCTCAAAATCCATGTAATTGGGCAGTTCGATGCTCATCTCAGCAAACTTGCTCACCACCTTCTTCATATTCGCAGTGTAGCTCACCTCGACCTCCATCTTAGCAGAGATATAGGTTTCTTTCAGCTCCACCACTTCATCAGGCTGATTACCATCGTAGTTGAAGGTATTCACCACCTTCGATTTCTGCACTGCGTTAGGTAAGGTCAATAACATTTTGCCACCGTTCTGTTTAGCTGCAGCAGCCCCAGAGAGGTCGATATCGAAAACAAACTGCTGGTTACTTCTCCTTTCGACACTAAACTTATTGATGCTCACCTCGGTATTATCTACGGGGTCACCGTCCTTGGCAAAATAGTAGTCGCCGCCCTCCAGGGTGTCCACCACCTCAGAGTCGTTAAACTTCAGTACCTCGTAAAGAGGAATCACGTCAGATGAACTGGTGGGGATAGTGATTCTACCTCCTCCTATACCCACGGTCATATCCACCTCGTTAAGGTCATAGTCGTTGTCTGTACAAGCGCCCATGACACCTGCAGCGCCAATGATTATGGCGGCCAACAGTAGTTGTCTTACATTGTTCTTTTCCATTTCCCTTGAAAATTGAATGAGTAATTAGTTTTTATAATATTTTTCCTTTATCTCCTAAGAGGTTTCTCAGTTGTTTGATGATTATCTATCTTATTTTTGCAAAGATAGGAAAATTATATATAAAACAAAGAAAATATGAATAGTTTTTTATGCCATACGCAAAAATAGAATAATTTTCTGTAAGAACTAAAAAAGGTACTGCCTCACAGTGTTTCAGCAGTACCTTTTTTTCTATAGTAGATGATTTTCTCAACGTTGGAAGGAGAATCCCCTGTAGTGAGTAGATACAGGTCGTCCTAAGAGGTCATAACGTTTCGTGGACTTCGACTGTGGACTTGCTACAGGTGTCATGATTCCAGTGGTAGTGTTGAGCACATACTCACCCATGAGCGAGCTGCCACTGGTATAGACAGCCACAATGCCCACTGTATAAGCGGCATTGGCCTTCAGTCCATTGAGTGTCACCATAGGCTCTGAAGCCTCGGTCACCTTCACCCCGTCGAGATAAATCTCATAACGCAGCACATTGCCCACATCAACAGCTTCACCCTCGGCATCGGGGACGCCGGCAAAGAATTCATCGAGCTGCAGGAAGAAGGCATCATAGGAGGTGTAGTGGAAAGCCACCCTCACCGTCTGACCAGCATAACTGCTTATCGGAGTCTCATAGATGGTCCATGTACCTGTGGGCACACCGTCAATCACGCTCAGCGGAGTAAAGGCGGCTGTCATCTCATTGCTCGTCGTGATGTGATCCACATCCTCGGTGGTGATGACACCGATATTCAACACCTCTTTATATTGGGCATATGCCTTGGTGGTGAACCTCACCACATAGTCGTCGTACACCTTGATAGGCGGTGAGATGAGCCATTTGTCTGCTCCGCTCTGCTGTGGTGAGAAGAAGACGATGGTCTTGTCACCCGACGGAGCTCTGACGGCCTCATCGGTGGGAAGCATCGCCGGCGTGGTGTTCCACGGATTAAACACTATTGGAGCGATGGGGCGCAGGTCGGTAGGGGTGCATGCTCCAGGGAAGGTAACGATATTGGAGGCTGAGCCGAGACCAATGGGATAGACATAGTGCTGGTCGAAGTCGTAGGAACGCCACTCACCAAAAGCGCCAGTAGCGAAATCATCATAGTCTTCAAAACCATCTTCAAAACAGAGCACCTGGTTCCACTTCACCAATGCCGATGTAGTGCCATCCTCCTCGTCGCTCACCTCTGCGGTGATATGATACGGTGTGATGATGGTCTCCTTCAGTGCGATATCTACCTTGGCGTCGCCTACCACCTCTACCTGCTCCTCGTAGTTATCAAAGTTCTTCACCTTCATTCCTACGAGATAGGTGGCATGGGGGAGCGAGGGTACGTTGACCTTGCCATTGTTCACCGTGAGCGTATATATCTCGTTGGTAGCGCAGTCGGTAAGTTCAATCCTTGCGTTGTCGATGGTCGTCGTGTTGTTGGTAGTCACGTTGAAATCAACCTTCGCCCACTTACTGTCGTCGATGTTCACTGTCGTATAAACGATGGGGGTCTCGTTCGTACGATAGACCGCCTTCACTCCGAGCTTATGGGTGCCAGCACCTACGTTAGGTACCAGCAACTCTCTCTCATAGGTAGTAGCCACCTCCTTATCGTCGAGAGTGATGACAAATTTCTCATTGGGGTTCTCCTTATACACCTGTTCCACCTTGACATCATCAACCATGAGCATAAATGCACCACCATTGTTGCTCTCGCTCACATATCTGATAGCCACCTTCACCTGTTGTCCTTTGTAGCTACTCAGGTCGTAGGTATATTTTCTCCATCCCTGCACGGTGGCTGTCTCATAGTTATCCTTCGAGAGCAAGGTGAAGTCAGCCTGTTTGGGTTGGTCAGTCTTTGTGGTGATATACACCTGAAACTTCTCCGTGTATTTGTCGGCAGCCTTAGCCATGAAAGAGAGCAGATGGTCGCTCCCCAAGGTGATGACGGGCGAGATGAGCCAGTCGTCATTGGCTGTACCTACTCCTGTACGTGTGAATCCCACATACTGTCCACCACTATATGGGCGCAACACGGGATAGTCGTACCACCACATAGGATCGACATTCATCGGACTCATAATCTGTGCATACTGGAGTGTGCCACGGTTGGCATAGGTACCCACGAGAGGAGCAGCAGCCACATTGTCGGCATCGATACCTGTCCACGCTCCGAATTTGATAGCAAAGGGCTCATATTCCTCAAAATCATCGAAGAAAGCATCCTGTTCTTTGTTCCATGAGAGCATCACCTGGTTGTTGCCGCTCATCACGTCGTGGGTCACCTTGGTTGTGAGTGCAAAAGGCTCTCGCGTCTTCTCCTTAAGATTTATGGTGATGTTGAGGTCTTTTTTCACTTCAAATACAGTATCAACCACCTCATAGCCGTCGCGCTCAATTCTCAGCAAGTGCATTCCTTCATAGACAGCCACCTTGAGCATCCCCTCGCTGTCAAGCGTAAGGGAGCCATAGCTCACATCGAATTCTTTCTGCCACAACTGCACCTTCTGTCCTTTCAGGTCATCTCCCGCCGCCTTCACCGTCATGGTGAGTGTGAGGTCTCTCTTCTGTGCCGCAGCCACCAAGGTGAAGAGAAGTGCCAGGAGTACGATTATCAATCTATTTTTTTGCATGTCGTTTTCAAAAAAGTACAAAACAAAAGGTGAGGATGTGTCGTGTGGCACATCCTCTATCCTTCTAATATTCATCGTCCCATAATGCGTTATCACCATTCACTTTGGCACCGAGGGTACCTCCTTCATCTTCTTCTACTCCTCCACCTCCAGGATTGAGTGAAAAGACCTTGGATGCTCCTTCCAATAACGATTCACAGTTAAGCGTCACCACCTCGATGGTGGGTCTCATATATTCCTTTTTCATTTCTTTAGATTTTTAACGTTCAACTTCTTACCATTCTTCACTACCACGCCCTTGGCCTGGTTCTTGCTGACGCGACGACCATTGAGGTCATAGAGCTCTGCCTTGTCTTCGGCATCAACGAGTGTACCTACGATGGTTGTTGCCTCGTTGTCTTCGAAGAAGAAGCGCAGCTCCTTGCTACTCTCTGAACCGCTCACCTTGATATAGGCGTGCATAGGATAGATCACAGCACCCTTTGTCTTGCCCACCTTAACGAAGGTACCGTCGGAAGCGCGGAAGCCATAGTAGGTAGTGGTCTCGTCGGACACGAGATTCTTGTAGTCGTAGATACCCTGGAAGGTCACGTCGCCAATAGTCGTGGCACCGGCCTCTGTTGTGGGCACGCTGATGGTCTCGGTGGTATAGTCATCCTTGGCTATGAAGACGTATGGCGTGTTGGCCTGTGGTGTCTCTACCTTGGTGAAGACCACCTGATTGTCTGACACTGCACTCAGCTCATAGTAGTCGCCCTTGGCAGCATCGGGAGCGGTGGCAAGGATGAGGGTAGATGCCTGTCCCTTCTTGAAGGTGACTGCTCCATCGAGGATGAAGTTGACCTCAGTGGTCTGGTCGGGAGCGAAGGTGATGTCTGTCTTGGTCTTCTCCACAGCATCTTTCTTCATCGTAGCGCTGTAGGTCTTCTCCACCTGATAAACAGTAGCCTTATACTTACCTTCGGCATCGGTCGTTGCCCTATAGATAACGTTATCGCTGGTCAGCGTCACCTCGGCATTAGCCAAAGGACTTGTGCCATCTACAGTGGTAACGATACCGGAGACGGTGGCAGGAAGCACCTCGATGGTGAAGTTGGCAACAGGGAGGCTGGATGATGTATAAACAGTGGCTTTAAGTATATCACCATCACTGTATCTATACTTGCAATGACTGTTATCTGTATTGTCATGATTAAACGTAGCTCCACTCTTATAAGTATCAGATACTACAGAAATAATCATACGAAGGTTCTTACCTTTCTCATAGGTGAATGGCGAATCAAACTGAATATCCAAAAGATTTTCAACACCACTGACGAGCGTCTTTTTACCATCATAAACCAAGGTCATTCCCGTAACATCTAATGCTTCACCCTTGGTCATTGTCAACTCCTCATCATCTACATTCTGCAGATAAACCTTCACACTCTTTTCCAAATCACTGTTAGAGTAAGAACCTTTAAAAATCACACCTGTGATTTTCTGCTGCCCGGTAAATCCAAGTCTTTCTGCTGTATAGATAATCTCTGAATCAGTTTTCTTATAATTTGACTTTATTGGAACATTACTTGACGTAGTGTTGCTTGTTCCTATCTCCTCAGCTTTTGTCCCTTTCTCCTCACTGATCGTTAGGCTTACCTTCTCTGACTGCACTTTATAGCCATCTGTGAAGGCAAACTCAATATATGTCTCGAAGGTGCCGGCAGCATGGGGGGTATAGGCAAAGTCGAAGGCGGCAGAACCGGCAGCAGCAATATCTACAGAAGTGGCGGTAGCCACAGCCTCGCTATTCACATAGAGCGTAGCGGTGTAGTTTCCTGAAGCCTCAGCATCCTTATGGATGTTCTTCAGTGTGGCAGAAGCCTTGTACTCATAGTTCACCATGCCTGTGACGGGAAGTTCTTGAGCGCTCACCATTGCATCGTGTGCTACATCAACCAACTCAAAGCCATAGACAT
>JAHAZN010000026.1 GCA_018385335.1 Prevotella sp. | reverse complement strand
TCTCTTCCTTCTCAAAACTCTCCATAGTCAGTTGACCTGTAAATTGATAGTTTGAGAGTTCTTTCATGGTCAGACTATTGGAGGATGCTTTGCTGAGAGGGAGGAGATACTGTTCCTCGGGGGCATTTGGCTCGCCTCCAACACCAATAACAAACCATACGTCGATGTTATTCTCCTCACTATATTGTTTGAAGATTTCTGTTTTCTCCGTTTTGAAAAGGTCCTGATTATACGGTAATTTGATAGTGTTCCGCCATTTACATTCCAGTGCAATCTTCTTTCCTCTTTTAAATGAGACGACCAAGTCGGGAAGCCTGTTTGCCTCAGGAAACACCCCCTCAAGTGATTTGTCACCTCTCCATTCCAGCAATTGCACCTTGCTTTCTTTTTTTCCTATCTGGAGCAGTTCCTCGATGACGTAATCCTCAAACTCGCGTCCTTTCAGCATCTCCTCAGGTATCGTGATGGCATTGATTCTCTGTCTAATAGTAAGGTATGGCCTGTTGATTTGTTTCTTGATAGCGTAAATCCCTTGGTCTTCATAATACATTCTGAGCAATCTCTTGTCTTCACCCACGGTCCATCTCTTGGTTGTCTTTATCTGCTCTTCCGCATAACAGTCCAAGGGCTTTCCTATGAGTTTCTCCACATTCTTCCTTCCGGCAAGTAGCCCGAACACATTTCCGTTTGGATTGATAAATCCGGAAACAATCTTATGAGCCCTTTCTATGGCAAAGAGATTGCGTAGCCTTGGTGTCGGTCCGGTTCCTTTCGGCTCTTCCCTTTTCAATACGATGATGAGAAGCCTTCCTTCGTTGATGGCTTTCTCGATCTGTATGTTGTAGATGTCTGTAAATCTGTTGGTGACAACGAGGATGGTGGGTATCTCCCGTATTAGCAATGCCGACATGACCTCATGCTCCATCTCTGTGGAATTGAAGCACATCACACAGTCATTCCCTCCCAGGCTCTCTACCCAGTCAAATATGACAGGGTAGAGGGAGAAGGGGGTGTGTTTGGAACAGATGAAAAGGGTTGTCTTCCGTTCCTGTAGTTGCTTGTTTCCGATTTCCTGAATAATCTTCATCAGTGTCTGTTTAGTCCTCCATGAGCTTGCGGTAACGGCCTTTCTTTATCTCCTCGTTACCTAAGCGTCGGGCTTTGTTGATTTCGTAGTCGGAGTAGGAACCTTCGAACCAGAACACCTCACCATTGCCTTCGAAGGCAAGGATATGCGTACAGATACGGTCGAGGAACCAGCGGTCGTGACTGATGACTACAGCACAGCCGGCAAACGACTCCAGACCTTCCTCTAAGGCACGCAGCGTGTTGACATCGATATCGTTGGTAGGCTCGTCGAGCAACAGAACGTTACCCTCCTGCTTCAAGGCGAGCGCCAGTTGCAGACGGTTGCGCTCACCACCAGAGAGCACTCCACAGAGTTTGCTCTGGTCAGTGCCAGAGAAGTTGAATCGGGAGATATAGGCACGAGCGTTGATGTCACGTCCTCCCATGCGGATCGTCTCGTTACCCTGTGCCACCACATCATACACCGATTTGTTGGGGTCGATATCCTTATGCTGCTGATCGACATAGGCCAGTTTCACTGTCTCGCCCACCTCGAAGGAGCCACCATCCACCTTCTCCAGTCCCATGATGAGACGGAAGAGCGTCGTCTTTCCTGCACCGTTGGGTCCGATGACCCCCACGATACCATTGGGAGGAAGCATGAAGTTGAGGTCGTTGAAAAGCACCTTCTCACCGAAAGCCTTTTTCACGTGCTGTGCCTCTATCACCTTATTGCCCAGTCGAGGACCGTTGGGGATGAAGATTTCCAACTTCTCCTCCCTCGTCTTCTGCTCCTCGTTGAGCATCTGTTCGTAGGAGTTGAGACGCGCCTTTCCTTTAGCCTGTCGTGCTTTGGGAGCCATACGCACCCATTCGAGCTCACGCTCCAGTGTCTTACGACGTTTCGAGGCCTGTTTCTCCTCCTGCTCCATGCGTTTTGTCTTTTGGTCGAGCCATGAGGAGTAGTTGCCTTTCCAGGGGATGCCTTCGCCACGGTCGAGTTCGAGAATCCACTCACTCACATCATCGAGGAAATACCTGTCGTGTGTCACGGCGATCACCGTTCCCTCATACTGTTGCAGATGCTGTTCGAGCCAGTCGATGCTCTCTGCGTCGAGGTGGTTAGTAGGCTCGTCGAGCAGGAGCACGTCAGGTTTCTGCAGCAGCAGTCGGCAGAGTGCCACCCTCCTTCGTTCACCTCCCGAGAGGTTGCTCACAGGCCAGTCGCCCGGTGGACAGCGGAGGGCACTCATCGCCCTGTCGAGTTTCGAGTCCATGTTCCATGCGTCGGTGGCGTCGATGATGTCCTGCACCTCAGCCTGTCGTTGCATCAGCTTGTCCATCTTGTCGGGGTCACTGTAGTATTCCTCTTCGCCGAATTTCAGGTTGATTTCCTCATATTCCTTCAGTGCGTCGTAGGCTTTCTGTACGCCCTCCATCACGTTCTCCTTCACCGTCTTCTCCTCGTTGAGGGGAGGGTCCTGAGGCAGGTAGCCCACGCTGTACCCAGGGCTCCATACCACCTCTCCCTGAGTGGGCTGTTCGATGCCGGCGATGATTTTCATCAGCGTCGATTTTCCCGCTCCGTTGAGACCGATGATACCTATCTTTGCTCCATAGAAGAAGGAGAGATAGATGTTTTTCAGAATTTGCTTTTGGTTTTGGGGAATGATTTTCGATACCCCTACCATTGAGAAGATAATCTTCTTGTCATCTACTGTTGCCATAAGTATGTATATAATAATGTATAGTGAATCATCTTTTTTCTCAGAATCTGCCATTGCAGAAGTCGTCACATCCCACGTCCACAAAGCCCTTCTTGTTCTCCACGAAGTCGATGAGGCGTCTGAAGAGTGGGTCACGTCTCAACAGCGGTGCATGCCCCACGAGCACCAGATGACGTCGTGCCCTTGTCATCGCCACGTTCAGTTTGCGGTCGATGGTCTGCTCTTCCTCCACGAACACATTGCCCGTGAGGAAATCCATCTGGTAGGGACGCTGCACGGTGAATCCATAGATGATATAGTCGCGCTGACTCCCCTGGTATCGTTCCACGGTGTCTATCGTTATCTGTCGCAGACAGGGTGTTCCGTAGCCATCGAGCTCTTTTCTCACCGTAGCTATCTGGTTGCGGTAGGGCACGATGACACCCACCGTCTTCAGTGTGTCGAATGTGTCCCGATGGAGCAGATAAATCTGATTCACCATGGCTGCAATCCTCTTTGCCTCCCCCTCATTGGTCTTGAAGGAGACCGAGTTGACAGGCCGTTCTGCATTGACAAACACCATCCTGTGGGCGGTGAGTATTCGTGCCAGTCCGTTCTCTCCGTTCCTTTCTTCACATTCTTCCTGCTGATGAGGCAGGGGTACCGCTTGCAGGCGTCTTTCATAAAACACCCTGTTGGGAAAATCGGCAATCTCCGGGTGCATCCTTCCCTGACGGGTGAGCATATAGACGTGGGCAGGGTCATAGCCCTCTTCGTTTCTGAACCATCTGAGCATACGTTCAAAGAACGAGTGGCGGCAGTTGGTGAGATGAATCTTCTTCAGCAGACGGTCATCCACCGCCGACTCCTCTTCCTGTTGCTGCACCACTGCCGGCAACTGCTTATGATCGCCGATGAGCACAAAACGCTTGATGGCTTCCTCGCCTTCGTTACATGCGCAGAGCAGTGGAAGTAGATGAGGCTCCAAGAGCTGTGAGGCCTCGTCGATGATGGCGAGGTCAAACCGTTTCAGTTGCAGCAGACTGAGCTGACTGCAAAGCGATGCTGTGGTGGCACACACCACCCTTGTCTCTCTCAACAACTGTCTTATCTCCTCACCCTTCTTCATCTGTTTGATACGCTCGGCAAAGAGATAGGGGTGATAGGCAGGTTCGCAGCTCAGAGGACTTCCTATTCGCAGAAAGTCGATCTTCTCTTCCACCAGTTTGCTGCATATCTCATCTACAGCCCTGTTCGTATAGGATAGCAGCAGGATGTTGCTTCCCTGTTGCAGCAGTTCCTCCTTGAGCAGGTTCACCAGTCCAAAGGAGGTCTTTCCCGTCCCCGGCGGTCCTATCACGAGAAACACATCTTTGGCCTGACGTGCCCTTCTCACCAGTTCGTCAAATTTCCCATAGTCACCCTTCAGCCCCATCTCCTTGTCTGTCTCCGCTTCCCTTTGGCAGAGCAGCAGTTCGCGTCGTCGTGGGGTGGTGGTGAGCAAGTCATGCACCCCTCGGTAGAGCGCGCTGAACGAAGCATCGAAGAAGTCGTGCTCCACCGCCCATCTCATCTCCCTGTCCACCTCAAACACCTGTGGACTTGTCTGTGCGTTGCGTAGGGTGAGGGTCATCTCTGTGGGAGTGATGTCCTTGATAGATGCCCTCGTCACCATCTGTCGGCACACGTCGGGCTCTTTGCCTTGACTGTAGGGATAAACCACCACGATGTCACCCTGTCTGAAGTTGGTCGTGTCAGCCTCCATCTCGCTGTCGAAGGCGAAGATGAGTTCGCCTATTTCCCCTTCGTCCTCTTCCGAGGGTCGGGTGGCTGTCAGTGTCAGTCCGTCGTAGATGTTTCCCGCGGCTTTCTTCTCTTCGAGCGTTGTGAGCCATTTGGCAGCGAAGCCGCTCGACAGGTCAGTGGGGTTGCCCATCTTAGCCAGCACCTGTTCGCGGGCGATAAACTTCATCATCCTCAGGAAATAGGCTCGTTCCAACGGTGATGCCTTCTTTATGGGTTGCAGCACCTCGTCTATTCGCGGTTTGATATAGATGTTCCAGAACTTTCCCGATAGTCCTTCGGTGTTGAGTTTATCTGCAGAGAGCTTGAGGAGAAATCCAGCACCCTGTTCAGCCATCTGCAGTTCCCACCAGGCTATCTCGTTTCTCAGCCTGATGGCGCGTAGCAGGAGCGAAGGCTGTTGGGCCGTGGCCACCAGTCCGTTGGCAAAGTGGGAGTAGAGCAACATCACGTGGCGCAGCTCTTCGCTGTAACGTTCATATTCGTAGATGTAGAGGGCGCGGTAGAGCAGCAGCTGTACGACGTGTTTCTCCAGTGGCCGCAACATTCCTCCCCATCCTTTCCCCGATTTCTGTTCGATGATGATGGTGCCCGCCTTTGTCTCTGCCAGATAGTCGAGACGTCCCTGCATCCCCAGTACCTTACTGAAGAACGAGGGCTCAAGCACCACATCGTCGGGCTGTTGTCCCAAGGTCGTTGGCAGGTCTTTGCCGATGAGTTGGTCGATGTTCTTCTGTTGCTGTCGTGCCTCCTCATAAAACTGCTGGGTGAGCTTCGGGTCTGAGAGTTCTTTGCAGGCCAGCATGTTCAGGGCGTTCTTTCTGAAGAACAGTGTCACACTTTCCCCAAACGGCTGATGTTTTCCGTGGACGGTCTCATCGAGAAACTGTCCCGATAGGTTTCCGAGGTGGATAGCCAACGACGAGGGTTGCGGTGCCATTTTGTTCAAGATGCTTGCCAACGGTGTTTCCCCATACGCCTCGAAACAGGAGGCGATGGTGGTGACATTGACGAGATAGTCGGGTTCGAAGATAATGAGCTCCGGCCAGCATTCCTCCTCCTCAAAACGCAGTCGCACCAGTCCGAGTTGCGCCCCCTTCCGCAGCAGGTCTCTCAGATAGTCCCAGCTACCCTTCCCTTCGCGTGTGAGGTAGATGTTCTTCTCTCCGTAGCACACCTTGAGTTCCTGTCCGTTCTGTTCCTCCGTCACATAGAGATAGTTGTTATCCCAGCTGTTTACCACACATCTCAGGTGCGCCTCGTTATATTTCTCCCATCGGTGGCGTCGAGCCCCTTTAGGCAGTCGGTGCATCAGCGTGTCGGGAATCTCCGTGTTCCATCCCCTGCTCACCAGGATAGCAGCCGATTTGATGTCGTGGGGCAGCAGCATAGCAAGCTCCTCCTCGCTCAACCCCTTCCGTGCTTTCAGATTGTTACGTGTGGTATGTATCATCTCCGCCGAAGGAGCGTCGATATGCGCCTCTTTGATGAAGAAGTCGAGTTTGGCAAAGAGTCCGGCAAAGGTGAGTCGATAGCGTCCAACGAAGAGATCTACCGTCAGTCGGAACAGGTCGTCTAAGGCAGCATAATGTCTCCACACTGTCTCTTGCTCATCGAAGAGATTCTCCAGTTGGGCAAAGAGGTCGGCAGCCATGTCCTGTGGTGAGAGTTGTTGCATTGTATATGGAGTTAAGAAGATGATGTTGTTACGTTAGTATATGGTCTATTCCACCCTGATAATCTCATCGATATCTGTGGTGTAGCATTTCGAGCGGTGGTCGTGGCGGATGAGGTTGTTGTAGCAGAGCGTCGCTCCCGTCTTCTCCTCTTTGGGAAACTGCTGTACGCCCAGCATCATCGTGTCGTTGCCCATCTTCCTGTTGAGCGTATCCACCACCGCCGACAGTTTGTTGAGTTTCTCCCGCTGTTGTGGAGTGAGTTCGTCGAAGAGATACTGTTGCACAGCCCCCTCTGTGGAGATGCCGCTCACTATCACCCCTGCCCGCTTATATTCGTAGCCCTCCTCATAGCAGGCTCTGAATGCCTTGAGTGCTGCTCCCACCACCTCGTTGGTGGAGCTGGCAGGAGTGTGCAGTGTCGTTGTTATCGAGGCATCTCGCTGTCTGAGGTCAGTGCGAAAGTGGTTGGTCTGTATGAAGCACGTCACCATCTGGCATACGCTCTTCTGTGCCCTCAGTTTCTGTGCACAGTGGGCGGCATAATGACTGATGAACATCTCCAGCCGTCCCTGCTCATGCTCAGTATGGTCGAAGCTCCTGCTGGTGCAGATGGTCTGTTTGTCGCCCGTCACCACGGTAGTGAGCGATGAGCATCCCCTCAGTTCCTGCCAGGTACGCAGTCCGTTGATGGTAAACAGTCGTCTTATCCATGTCGCGCCACGTTGGGTGAAGTCCCATGCCGTCTCTATCCCTGCCGCCAGGCATCGCTCGTTGAGTCTCCGTCCGATGCCCCACACCTCGTCGATGGGTAGGTGTCTGAGTGCTTTCTCCCTCTTCTCCTCATCGTCGATGACGCACACCTTATGGTAGCCCTTGTAGTGTTTGGCAAACCAGGTGGCAGCCTTTGCCAGGGTGCGTGTAGGTGCGATGCCTATGCTTACGGGCATTCCCGTCCACTGGCCAATTTTCTTCACCAGGGCCTCTCCCCAGGCATGATAGTCCATCTTTATGTCGAGTGTAAGAAACGCCTCGTCGATGGAGTAGATCTCCATCTTCCCTGGTCCCACCTCCTCTCTCAGGATACTCATCACCCTGTTGCTCATGTCGGCATAGAGCACATAGTTGCTTGAGCGCAACTGCACGTCATACTGTCGGCAGAGGTCTTTGATTTGGAATACGGGCACTCCCATCTTGATGCCCAGCGCCTTCGCTTCGTTGGAGCGTGCCACCACGCACCCGTCGTTGTTGGAGAGCACCAACACAGGTTTGCCGAGCAGTTCGGGTTGGAAGACCCGTTCGCATGAGACGAAACAGTTGTCACAGTCAACCACCGCAAACATCATGGGCTCATACCGTTTTGTGGATAACATATCTCACTACCCCCCAGAGGATAAACTTCTCGTCCTCTTTCACTACGATGGGTTCGTATTTCGGGTTGTCGGGGAAGAGTGTGAGCATGCCCTCCGCCCGTTTACTCATGTCTAAGCGTTTGATAGTGAACTCATTATTTACGCAACACACCGCCACGCATCCGTCGAAGGGGTCGATGCTGCGGTCCACCACCAGCAGGTCGCCCTCGCTGATATTAGGTTCCATGGAGTGGCCTGTGACGCGCGCATAGAAGGTGGCGGCGGGATGAGCGATGAGCTCGCGGTTGAGGTCGAGGATGCCGTCAACATAGTCTTGGGCAGGCGAGGGGAAGCCCGCCTGTATGCCGCCATCGACATAGGTCAGTGGCAGCTCCGTCTGAAAAGAGGGAGTGATAAATACCAGTTCGTTCATTGTGGATAAGTAGTGATGCAAAAATACAAAATAATCTCCTACTATCCGACATCATTCAAAGAAAAATCGTATCTTTGCATCAGTTATTCTAATGTTTTATCCTCATCAAGACCTCTCATCGTTATGACTCAAGTATGGTTAAGTGCTGCTGGCCTCTGTCTTTCTACCGTTGTCGGTAGTGTGTTGGGCTATTTCATCAAGGAGTTGCCCCACAAGTGGAACGACACCGTGTTGGGCTACTGTGCCGGCATCATGTTGGCGGCAGCCACGTTGGGGCTCATAGCGCCAGCCTTTGAGATGGATGCTCCCTGGTGGTTGGTGGCTGTGGGTGTCATGGCGGGTTCGCTCTTCCTCAACGTCCTCGATTTCATCACTCCCCATCTCCATCACATCACGGGCTTGGACCCCGAGGAGCATCATCCCGACACGAAGCTCAGCCGCATCCTGCTTTTCGTCATGGCCATTGCCATCCATAAGTTGCCCGAGGGCATGGCTGCCGGTGTGAGCATGAGCGATGCCGATCCATCGTGGGCAGTGAGCTTTGGTCTGGCCATGCAGAACATTCCCGAGGGGATGGTCATCATTGCACCTCTGCTCATGGCCGGTGTCAGTCTGGTGCGCACCTTCTCCATCTCTTTGGCCATTGGTCTGTTGGAGGTGGTAGGCGTATGGATGGGTTTTGCTTTGGGCAGTCTCTCCGCTGCCTTCCTTCCCTTCATGTTGGGTTTTGCGGGAGGTGCCATGCTCTATGTCACCAGCGACGAGATGATTCCCGAGACCCATGCCCATGGCTATCAGAAACAGGCCACCTACAGCCTCCTCCTCGGTTTCCTCACCTTCCTGTTGATAGAGTAAAATTCTCTCCAGCGCACGAGTCCGTTTACCATTGTATTTCTTCAATTAAAGTGTCACATTCTATTTGTATTCTCTCATCATTGCTGTCCTTCATCGCCAGATAGAGAGAGAGTCTGTCGACAAACTGG
>JAHAZN010000025.1 GCA_018385335.1 Prevotella sp. | reverse complement strand
TGATAACAACTCTTGTTTTTGAACAGATGTCTCTACGTTTTGAGGGCGCAATGGGGTTCCATTGTAACCGAAAAACGGAAAGGCAGATGACAAAAAGAAAGTTTGTTAGCGCATAATAGTCTAATGGCTGATTTGGGTTAAACTAACAAATTATCAGCAAAATAGAGCTGTTTGCTTATAAATTATTGGTAGTTTCATTTTTTTCTATTATCTTTGTGGCGAAAAATAATGAGCTATGGCTTCTCAACGTTTAGACAGACTCGACAAACAGATTTTGCGTCTTATTGCTGAAGACGCTCGTATTCCATTTCTTGAGGTGGCACGCGCCTGCAACGTGAGCGGTGCAGCCATCCATCAGCGTATCCAAAAACTTACCAATGCTGGAATCCTCAAAGGTTCACAGTTTGTTATCGACCCCGAAAAGATTGGTTATGAGACCTGCGCATATATCGGACTTAACCTAAAGAATCCGGAACGGTTCGATGCAGTAGTGGAAGAGCTGAAGAAGATTCCTGAGGTGGTAGAATGCCATTATACCACAGGCGACTTTGATATGTTTATCAAAATCTATGCACTCAACAACCATCACCTGCTCAACATCATACACGACAAGCTCCAACCGCTTGGTCTGTCGAGAAGCGAGACCATCATCTCCTTCAACTCGGCCATCGACCGTCAGCTGCCTATCATTGATATTCCTGTGAGCGACTCCGCTGACGACGAGCTTTAAAACGCCTTCTCACTTCACGCTTACGCTTGATCGCCATAAGGCGTTCAAGCACGTAGCCGTGGGCCATCACCGACTGGAAACGATAGACTCCATAGGCGAGACAACCATAGACCACTACCTGCACCCACAACGCAACATATTCGACGGTCATATCAGAAAGGGTGGCACCCATGCTGTTGGCACGCACAAAAGCCCTGATGCCAAAGGTAGAAGGGAAAAGCCAGGCTACGCTCTGCCAGAAAGCAGGGATGTTGCTCTGCGGCCATGATACGCCTGAGATAAACAGCAGGGGAACGGAGAAAAACACTACAAGGAGCATCACATTCTCACGGTATCTCACCAGACAAGAGACGGTGAGACCAAAGAAGATACTCGCCAGGATATAGGGAAGGAGGAGAAGAAGAAGGGTGCCTATGCTCACCAGCTGTACGAAATGGAAAAGACGGGGTATCAAGACGGTGAGATAAACTCCCAGCACCATGTATATCATCAAATAACAGACAACCTTACCTATCATGAGGTTGCCCACCTTTCCTTGTCTTGAATAGGGCACGAGGAAACCATAGCTGTTACGCTCGCGCGACGTGCCCGCCGACATGCCTATTCCCAACACTAAGGTCTGCTGAAGAATGAGCATCAGCACACCAGGGAGAATAAAGTTGCCATAACCTCCGGAAGGATTGAACATCGCCACCTCGTCGATAATGAGTGGCGGGGGAGCTACCTGCCGTCCCATTGACATCGCCACATTGGTGGCTGTCTGAAAGATGGCCTTGTAATAGAGCATCACTCCCATGTCACAATACACCCTGACAGTGGCGGGTTCTCCTCTGTATAAATGTGAAGAGAAATCAGCGGGAATCACATAGATGCCTCTCACCTCCCCCCTACTCATCATCTGCTGCGCCTCAGCCATCGATGACGGACGGGCAACGACACGTACGTCGGGAGTGGCATCACACTGACGGATAAAGGAGCGACTGACATGACTCCGGCTGTCGTCCACCACGGCTACGGGCACCTCTCTCACCACCTCATTGTTATATATCCACGCATAGAGAATGGGATAGAGCAAAGGAACGAGCAGAAAGAAGATGAGCACACCCTGGTCTCTCATCACCATCTCAAACTCTTTCCTCCATACATCGGCTATCTCTTCAATACGTTTTCTCATCGCTTCGCATTTTTAAGGTAGATAGACATATTCATTTATTGACACCTTCAAGCGGCGCAACAACAGCCATGGCAACAGGGAGAAGATGAGGAGCGACAACAGATGGGGCCAACTGCAAATGAGGGGATTATCGTTGAGAACATTCATCTGATACACAACAAAATAATGGCGGAGAGGAAAGAGCCATGAGAGGAGCTGGAGGGGCGCACCCATAGCGGACACGGGAAAGGCGGTGCCTACCATAGAGAAACTCAACACACCCCACAGACTACAGACACTCATACTCATACGTAACGAGGGCATCAGACTGAACACAAAGGCACCAAAACCCTGCGCCGCCACTACTGAGAGCAAGGCCAACAGCAACAGTGTGGGCCAACCTCCGGGATGGGGAAACTGCAATATGCCATACACATAATAACTATAGCCCCAAAACACAAGAAGGAACACCATGGTCTGCGGCAACAGTTTGCCCATCAGAGCAATCGCCATATTGTCATCAGCCAGTGCAAGCCACTGTCTGCCCGAACCAAACTTCATCTCTGTGCCTATGGAATAGGGGGTGAGCAGCAAGATAAACAACATGATGACACCGGGCACCAGCATCACACTGAGATACATATTGTAATTGATCCATGGGTTGGACAACTGATGACTGTCGATAGTGATGGGTTGGAGCAGGGTTGTTATCTGTCGGTCCGTCAACCCCTTGGCTCTCATGGTGGCCTGTCCCACGCCTGCCATACCCAACGTGCTGACAGTCTTTAGGTCCTTGAAGAGCAGGGCACCCGAGGTCAGCGATGTCATGCTATAATAGAAAGAGAGATGGGGCTGTCTGCCTGCTATCATCTGCTCCGTCATCCCCTTAGGGTAATGGATAAAGGCATATATCTCATTGCGTTGCATCGCCTTCCGCGCCTCTGCCACTGAAGGGTAGTGTGCCACCACCTTTGAGTTCTGAAAAGCATCGAGCATGAGGGAGAGTTTTCTCGTCGTAGCCGTATGATCGTTGTCCACCACGCCAACAGGCATGTCAGTGGGTTGACCTTCATCCATGAGCGAGGTGAAATAGAAAAGCATGAGCATGGGGAAGACCACCATACAGAACCCATAGATAGGATTCTTCATCATTCTGCGACATTCTCTTCCCGCTATTTCCGACAATCTCCTCATTGCACTCTCCTTTCAGCTGTTCTATCACTGATGATTCATCACCAACGACATGCCGGGTCTCAGCCCTTCTACCTTCTCTACGGGTCTGGCCTTCACCTCAAAGGTCTTGAGGTCATACTGTCCGTTGGCCTTGGTGGCTTTCCATACAGCATAGTTGCCCTCATCCTTGATGGCATATACCTTCATCTTGATATTCTTGTTGAATGCGGGGATGAAAGTCTCTATCTCCTGCCCCACCTTCATACCATTGAGTTGGTCTTCTCTCACATTAAACGTTCCCCAGAGGTCTCTGAGCACAGAGATGGTCATTATAGGTGCACCTGTTCCAACAAGTTCTCCCACCTTTGGAAACACCTCGCTCACCTCACCTTCCATCTGCGCTATCTGCACGGTCTCCTTCAGGAAACTCTTCACCTCGTTCACGGCACCCTTCGCTCTGTTCACCTGCGCCTGCGCTGCCATCTTCTCTTCTTGTCGAGCTCCGTTGACAGCCATATCATACTGACTTTGTGCAGCCTTCTCCTGAGCTTCCATGGCCTTGTAGCTGGCAAAGGCTTCATCGCGTTTCTGCTCACTCATCACACCTTCGTTGAAGAGTCGCTGCACACGGTAGTACGACTTCTCAGCAATCTCCCTTCCTGCCTTCACCTGTTGCAGCAGCTGATAGGCAGCCTTTATCTGTTCTGCCCTCGCTCCTTTTCTTGCCATCAGGTCCATGGCCGATGCTGCATCCTCAGCACTCTGTGCCTGCTGCATCTTGGCGTTCACCTCAGGCGCATCGAGGATAGCCAAGGTATCGCCCACTCTCACATAGTCGCCCTCCTTCACACGGAGTTCAACAATACGTCCGGGCACTTTGCTCGACACCCTATATTCGGTCACCTCAACCTGTCCCTGCACCGTCGGCTCGTCCTTACCCAAGGCAAAATAGCCGATGAGGGCCACCACGACCACTACCAAGGCAAAGCCTGCTGCTGCCAAGAGGATATTGTTATTCTGCGATTTTACTGACATAATCTTTCTTGTTTATTTATTGGTTGACAGTTAATACTCCTAATGATTTCTTCAGGTCAGATTCACTCAGTCTGACGGCTATCTCGGCATCGATCATCTGCGAACGCGCCTTGAGCCATGCTGTCTGTGCTTCCATTACAGTGGTAGAGGTCATCACACCCTCCTTAAATCCGAGGTTGGCACATCGCAGGTTCTCTTCTGCCTTCCTGATATTGTTCTCTGCCATATTGTATTTCTTCTGTGCCTCGTTTACTCTCAGTCTGCTCTGACTCACTTGTAGCCCTACCTTCTCCTTAGCATCCTCGAACTCGAGCCGTGCCATAGCGGTGGCATTCTTTGATGCCCTCGTCTTATAGGCCACCTCGCCCCAGTTCCATACGGGCACACTCACCAACACACCCACGTTCCACATGCCGCTCAACTCTCTATGGAATCCGTCGAACACATGAGGATTACTCACCGAGTAGCCTCCCACGAGTGCCACCTTAGGCAGGTTGCCTGCCTTCATGAGCTTGGTGGTCTGTTGAGTCATACCTATGGTGGTCTCGAGCATCTGCAGTTCGGGACGGTTCTCTGCCGTCATCTCGCGGAACATATTGCCCGTCACCTCTTTCTTTTCTATCGCCTGCCGAGTGTGCTCCTCCCCATCCTCAGGCAGGATATCCTCATCGACAGGCAGTCCGCAGAGCTGGCAGAGCAGCATCTTCGTCAGACTCAGTCCATCGTTCACCTGTATCAGGGTCATCTCAGCCTCATTCGCCTTCACCGCCACATTCAGACCATCGGCCCTGGTAGCCACGCCCTCAGCAATCATCTTCTGGATATCCTCATCGAGTTTCTTCACCAGGTTGAGGTAGTCCTCTGCCAGTCGTTGCTTATAGATGAGCGACACCACATTCCAGTAGGTCTGTTCGGTCTGAAACAAGGTGTTTTGTCTCACAGCCTCAGCACTCTGTTTACTCAGTTGCTCGTTGAGGTCAGCCAGTCGGTTCATGGCGGTAATCACTCCACCCACATAGAGGGGCTGTGACACCATCATCGTAGCTCCGAAGATATGGTGGGTGTTGGTCTCAAAGGCATTCACGATGCTCTGTCCTTCGCCGTTGAGGATGTTAGCCATCTGTCCCGCCTGTGCTGGTGTGAGTGAGGCAGCGAGGTTGGGCATGAGCTGTCCCACACCCTGAACGGTGGATGTTCCCAATTGCGAGAGTTTTGATTTCTGCTCGTCACTTAAGAGCGAGAGCGTCTTGCTCGAATAGAGGTACCCTCCCATCGCCTGGACATGAGGCAGATATTTGGTGCGTGCTGCCTTTCTCATATTCACCGCCATCTCCTTCTTCAGCTGTGCTACTCCCATCTGCTTGTTGTTGTTCAATGCCATGACAAGACAACTGTCCAACGACAGTCGGCGCTGTGCTGTCATGGGGCATACCACCCCGATGAGAAGAATCGTCAGTATCTGTCGAAACCGTGGTATCATGCTCAACATCACTCTCACTGTTATTACTTCAGACTAAACTGCCTCGAACCTATCATGCTGCCATCGGCAAAGATACTCACGAGATAGTTGCCTGCCGTTAGATATTCGGTCACGTTATAGAAGGTGGAGATATTGAGTTCTTCTCCACTGTATTCCACATCCTTCCTCATCGTATAGGTAATGGTCTTCGACTCATAACTGAAGGAAGCACCGCTGCCCATCGTCTCACCATTGGGTTTGGTGATTCTCACATAGAATGTGCGCAAGCCATTGGTAGCTGTCACGTTCTTCGTCACGGTGAATGTCACTGCCATCATCTTGCAGTCCTTCAACTTCTTAGCCACCTTACCGCTCTTTTTCTTCATCGACAGGTTGATGTTGGTAGCGTCGAGCTGTGCAGCTATCGCCACTTTCTCAGAGAGTGAAGCCTTCTCGCTGTTCAGACCTTCTATCTGCTGCGCTGCCATCGCATACTCTCCCTTGATACGTGAGTTCTCCTCCGTCAGACTTTGGTTCACCTGGTTGAGAGAGTCGATCTGCAGCACATAACTCCTCAGCACCGCCCTCACCGTAGCCAGCTCCTTCTTCAGACGTGCTATCTCTCTGGCATCAGTGCTCTTCACCCTTTTCAGCTCTTCGAGCAGCTGCTGGGTTCTCAACTGTTCCTGGGTGAGCTGTGCCACGATAGAGTCGTTGTTAATCTGATGTTTCATCTCGCTATACTGCCTTGCAAACTGTTCATATTCGTTCTCCATCTCCTGTTTGTCAAGGGCAGCCAGCTCCTGCATCTCTTTATTGGCAGCTTTCTGCTGGTTCAGACTATAAAAAAGGTAAGCCACGCCGCCTATTAACAAGATGATGACGGCAATCAGAGGAAGTACAATCTTTTTATTCATTGTTTGAAATACTTTTTGCTTGTTTATACCACTGCAAAAATAGGTCTTTTCATCGAAACGACAAAGTAAAAACGTCAGTCAAGTGTCGCTGTTCCACCTATTTTAAGAATTCTACGGTAAAAATGAACAAATTTTTCACAAATCACTCACATTCTCTTCATTATTTCTCATATCATTTGGTGACTTTTCAAAAATTCACTATATTTGCCAAGGCTTGAATCTATTCATGCTGTAACCTTATATCGAGAACACTGCCGATGAAGAACAACCCTGTCTTTTCAGCTATATGTAGTGTCTGTCGCTTCTATAGTGACGGGTTCAGAGAGATGCGTCTGGGGCGTACCCTGTGGCTTATTATCATCATCAAACTGTTTATCATCTTCGTTGTTCTCAAACTGTTCTTCTTTCCCAACTACATCTCTACCCATGCCCCTGAGGGCGAGGAGGCTTCCTTTGTGGCCAATGAGATACTGAATCATTAACTCCTTTCTATAACGACACTAAATACCTATTTAACTATGCTTCAATACCTATTAAACATCGATGCCGGTGCTATCGACTGGGCCAGGGCTCAGTTTGCACTCACTGCCATCTATCACTGGCTTTTTGTTCCCCTCACCCTGGGGTTAGCGCTCATCATGGGCATCATGGAGACCTGTTACTATCGTACGCGTGATGTGTTTTGGAAACACACGGCCCAGTTCTGGCAGAAACTCTTTGGCATCAACTTCGCCATGGGGGTGGCAACGGGCATCATCCTCGAATTTGAGTTCGGCACCAACTGGAGCAACTACTCCTGGTTTGTAGGCGATATCTTTGGTGCACCCTTGGCTGTTGAGGGCATCATCGCCTTCTTTATGGAGTCCACCTTCGTGGCGGTGATGTTCTTCGGATGGAAGAAGGTATCGGCAGGCTTCCATCTCGCCTCCACCTGGCTCACGGGCCTCGGTGCCACCTTCTCTGCCTGGTGGATACTGGTGGCCAACGCATGGATGCAATATCCTGTGGGATGCACCTTCAACCCCGACACCATGCGCAATGAGATGACCTCCTTCCTCGAGGTGGCGCTCTCGCCCTTTGCCGTCAACAAGTTCCTGCATACAGTCACTTCGGCATGGATTATCGGTGCGCTGTTCACCGTGGCGGTAGGCTGCTATTATCTCTATCATCACCGCGAGGAGAAGTTGGCTACCGCCAGCATCAAGATAGGTGGTATCGTGGGGTTGTTAGCCTCGCTCTTTGCTCTCCATTCGGGCGACAACTCAGCTTATCGTGTTGCCCAGGTGCAACCGATGAAGCTGGCTGCCATGGAAGCCCTCTACCGTGGCGGCAACGACCAGGCACTCACAGCCATCGCCCTGGTCAACCCCTTCTCCCAACCCGACTATGCTACTGAGGAGGAGCCGCCTCTGCGCATCGCTGCTCCCTATGCTCTCTCCTTCTTAGCCACACGTGACATCCATGGTTTTGTGCCTGGCATCAACGACCTGCTGGAGGGTGGCTACACCCGTCCCGACGGCACGGTAGAACCATCGGTGGATGAGAAGATAGCCAGGGGGCGTCAAGCTATCAACGACCTGCAGCAATACCGCGAGCTCAAAGCTTCAACACGTGGGAAGGAGGTCACCGCTGCTCAGCAGCAGCAACTCGACCAGCTTGCCAATGCTCTTCAAAAAAACATGACTTATTTCGGCTATGGCTACGTGAAAGACAAGGAGCAGCTTGTGCCCTATATCCCCATCTGTTTCTATGCCTTCCGTGCTATGGTGGGCTTAGGTTCGCTCTTCATCCTCTTCTTCATCGTGGTGCTGTTCATCGTTTACAAACGTCAGCTATCACAGTACCGCTGGCTGCTGTTGGCAGGCATGGCGATGCTTCCCCTGGGATATATCGCCAGTGAGAGCGGATGGTTGGTGGCCGAGTTTGGCCGTCAGCCATGGGCTATCCAAGACATGCTCCCCACCTGGGTGGGTGTGAGCAATGTGGGAGCAGGAAGCGTGATGCTCACCTTCTTCATCTTCCTCGCCCTCTTCACCACGCTCCTATTGGTGGAAATAAACATCCTATGGAAACAGATAAAGAAAGGACCTGAGCACGAACAGTAGCTCCTGTCGCTCTTTTTCTAACAATGACAACTATCACCTAAAGAATATTTATCTATTATGACATACCTCTGTTTACAACAATACTGGTGGGTACTCATTTCCCTGTTGGGTGCCCTGTTGGTCTTCCTGCTTTTCGTTCAGGGCGGCAACTCTCTCCTGTTCTCTTTGGGTCATTCAGCTGAAGAGCGTAGGCTACTCATCAATAGCACAGGGCGCAAATGGGAGTTTACCTTCACCACCCTTGTCACCTTTGGCGGTGCGTTCTTTGCCTCCTTCCCGCTCTTCTACAGTACGAGCTTCGGAGGTGCCTACTGGCTATGGATGCTCATCCTCTTCTCCTTTGTGCTACAGGCAGTGAGCTATGAGTTTCAGAACAAACTGGGCAACTTCCTCGGTGCGCGCACCTTCCAGTGGTGTCTTGTGGCCAATGGCATCATTGGTCCGCTCCTCCTCGGCGGTGCAGTGGCTACGTTCTTCAACGGTTCCAACTTCATCGTCCGTCACGACAACCTCACCGACAGTCTCCAACCGGTCATCAGCACATGGGCAAACGGCAGTCATGGTCTCGATGCGCTGCTCGACCCATGGAACCTTATCTTGGGCTTTGCCGTGTTCTTCCTTGCCCGCGTACTGGGAGCTCTCTATATCATCAATAATGTGCATGAGGAGCAGATTGCTGCCCGTAGCCATCGTCAGCTACTGGTCAACTTCATCACGTTCCTCATCTTCTTCCTTGCGTTCCTGGTGCACACATTATTGAAAGATGGTTATGCCTATGACCCAGCCACGGGACTCATCTTTATGGAACCGATGAAATATCTGCATAACCTTACGACCCTTTGGCCGGTAGCTGTTCTCCTGCTCATCGGTGTGGTGCTGGTAGTCATCGGCGTGGTACGCACACTGTTGCAGCCGCTCTTCCTCCGTGGCATCTGGCCTGTAGGCATCGGCGTAGTGCTCACCGTCTTCTCCCTCTTCCTTCTGGTCGGACTCAACAACACAGCGTTCTATCCTTCCACTGCCGACCTTCAGAGTTCACTCACCATCGCCAATGCTTGTAGCAGTGAGTTTACGCTCTGCACCATGGCATGGGTCAGTCTGTTCATCCCCTTCGTCTTGGCTTACATTTTTGTTGCATGGCGTGCCATCGACAAGCGTCGCATCACGAAGGAAGAGATAGCTGAGGACGAAGCCTATTAAGTCTCTGTCACTCCTAAAAAAGATGGCGCAGGCGTATGAACCTGTGCCATCTTTTCATTTTTATCTCAAGCCTGCAGCTATCAGTCCGAGCATCAAAAAATCTGGGTTGATCTTAACCGTTACCATCCCTCACCTTACATAATCCACAAAGGCGTAGCGCTGTTGATGTTTCTCATCAGTCTCGTGGTCTTCTCTCCATTCCTCCTTCCATTCGTCATAGGGAGGGAAGAAGGTGTCAGCATTGGCTGGAATGTCGTCAACCTCCGTCAGGCAGAGACGGTGAGCCAAGGGGAGTGCCTGTTCATACACACTGGCTCCACCAATCACAAACACCTGCTCGTCTTCCTTGCAGTGGGCCAGCGCCTCCTCTAACGAGGCATAGGTATCACAGCCGGGGAAGTTGCTTTCCGACCTACTCAACACGATATTGCGCCTGTTCGGGAGTGCGCCCTTGGGCAGACTCTCAAAGGTGTTGCGCCCCATGATGATGGTGTGTCCCGTAGTAAGTGACTTGAAACGTTTCAGGTCGTTGGGCAACCAATAAATCAGTTGATTCTCAAAGCCGATGGCACGGTTGCGTGACACGGCAGCTATTATCGTTATCATCATTGTCTTTTTCTATACCGACACCTCGGCCTTAATATGTGGCCAGGGGTCATAAGCGGTCAACTCAAAGTCTTCAAAACGGAAATCAAAGATGCTCTTCACATCAGGATTGATGCGCATCACAGGCAAGGGTCTCGGTTCGCGTGTGAGTTGCAGTTTGGCCTGTTCCAAGTGGTTGAGGTAGAGATGGGTATCACCCGTAGTATGGATAAACTCTCCCACTTCCAGACCTGTCACCTGTGCCATCATCTGCAGCAGCAGGGCATAAGAGGCTATGTTAAAGGGGACACCAAGGAAGGTATCAGCGGAGCGCTGATAGAGCTGCAGACTGAGTTTTCCATCAGCGACATAAAACTGGAACATCGTGTGACATGGTGGCAGCGCCATCTTCTCTACCTCTGCCACGTTCCACGCATTCACTATCATCCGTCGTGAGTCGGGATGATGCTTGATGAGGTCAAGCACCCCACTTATTTGGTCGATGGTTCCACCCTGGTAGTCGGGCCATGAGCGCCACTGATGTCCATAGACAGGTCCCAGTTCGCCATTCTCGTCAGCCCACTCGTTCCATATCCTCACCCCATGTTCCTGCAGATATTTCACATTGGTATCGCCCTGCAGGAACCATAGCAGTTCGTAGATAATACTCTTGAGATGGAGTTTCTTCGTGGTGAGCAGGGGGAAGCCGTCGGCCATATTGAAACGCATCTGATGGCCAAAGACGCTGAGTGTTCCCGTCCCTGTACGGTCTTCTTTCTTTGTGCCCTCGGTCATAATCCGTTGGAGCAGGTCTAAGTATTGTTTCATCTTGTTATGATTATTTTTCTATACACACTTGGGGAGCCTCATCAGGCAGATGCGTACTCTTGATACGCCATTCACGGGGATAGAGGTTATTGGCTCTGTTGCCTATGTTCTTCACAAATCCCAGGGGGGCACCCAGATAGGTCACCGTCACCATCCCTCTTGCCACACCCTCTTTGAGTGAGAGCGTCTCGCCTCTCAGAAAACTGATGGCTTCACTATAGGAGAGCTCCACTTCGGGGAAGGCCGTTCGCCTAAAGGCTGTGGATAATGCCAGGGCGGCATGGGGCAGCATCTCTTTCCCTTTCGTTTCACCCAGCATCACCCCTGCGGTCAAGATACGGAGTTGTTTCTCGGCTATCTTATAATAAGGTACGAGGTCGTGCGGCAGGGCAACACGCTCCCCCGTCGCGGGCAGCGAAGTGAAGAGATAACTGTCGGTGGGGTTCACCCATAGGTTTTCCGTCCCTCCCCTGTCTTCTCTCATCGGCTTCTTCCGTTCTTTCCCTTTCTTCTCTGTTTTCCCGGCGGTCATCTCCTGCTGCTTGTCCTCACCTTCTTTTCTTATCACAGCCATGAAGAGTCCTTCTCCACGGGTGAAGCCTGGGAGGAAACGATAGACGGGGAGCGATAGCTCATCACTCTTCAACGAGGAGGTGATACCCCAGCGGTCATCGATATCCACGGGCAGCACCTCGCCGCCTAACTCTTCCCTTATCCATGCCACGTTCTCTTCATCCTCATGAAGATTGAAGGTGCAAGTGGAGTAAACAAGATATCCTCCTTTCTTCAAGCAGTTCCATGCTTCGGCGACAATCTCTCTCTGCAATCTACTGCAGTTGGCCACGAGTTCTTCTGACCATCCGTTTCTTGCCTCCTCATCCTTACGGAACATTCCTTCGCCAGAGCAGGGCACATCGCACACCACCACATCAAAGAGCAGTCCACTCTTTGCATAATCAGCGGGATAGTTATTGGTCACCATCACCCGTGGATTTCCCCATTTCATGAGGTTTTCTGCCAGCACCTTAGCCCTCGGTCGGATGGGCTCGTTACACATCACTATGCTCCCCTCGGGCAAGGCACCAAGGGCGGTAGTAGTCTTTCCTCCTGGGGCGGCACAGAGGTCGAGGAGGATGACAGGACCACTGACATACTGTTTCAGCACACGGTGGAGGAACATCGACGAGGCTTCCTGCACATAGTAATAGCCAGCATGGAGCAGTGGGTCGAAGGTGAAGGCGGGACGTTCGTTGAGATAATACCCCTCTTCACACCAGGCCACAGGCTCACCTTCAACGGTGGACTCACCACACTTACTATGGTTGAGACGGATGCTCACCTCGGGCGACGACATAAGGGCTTGTGACAACCTACTAAAACGCTCTTCTCCAAGGAGGGAGCGCATCTCACATACAAAGTTTTCGGGCAGGTTCATTGCGTCTTTGGGGTTATTATCGATGCAAAATTAAAAAAAAAATTGCATCTTTGCAACAAAACACTATCTTTGCTACGTCAAACCGACAAATATCCAAAAACAACATACACTATGAATCAGATAAAACTCATGTTTACTGCGCTCACTTTAGCGCTCACACTCACAGCTAACGCTGCCTCACAGCGCCATCAACACACCCCTCGCAAGGTGAATACCACCATAGTAGTCAATGCCGACTCTTCATCAGTAGGCATCAGTGCATTCTCCGACACGACCTCTATTGATCAGGCTGCTGACAGTGGCAACATCGACAGCGTGATTGCCAAGTCCGGTAACAATTATCAGGTGAGCATGGACGTCGACAACAATGGTTTTGCAAGCATGATGGGTGGCCTCACGGAGCATTTCTCCGATATGTTCTGGGCGCTCTGCATCGTCTTCGTCATGTTTTTCATTGCTCCCATTGCCATCCTCATCGTCATCCTGGTCTTCATCTACAAGAACCGCCAACAGAAGTTGCGCATGGCTGAGATGGCTATCAAGAACGGGCAGCCCATCCCTCAGGAGACAACCCAACCCACCGTCATCAACGAAGATCTGTGGACCAAGGGCGTGCGCCAGCTCTGCGTGGGCATCGGGCTCATCATCCTCTTCTTCATCATCGAGGTGTCGCTCGGCATAGGCATCGGTGCCCTCGTAGCCTGCATCGGTGGAGGCAAACTCGTCATCGCCCGCAGGCAGAACAAGGGTGGACAGGACACGCAGGCTCAGCAGAGCGGCGAGCAGAATCAATAGTATCAACAATTATCACAATCACATATTTACAATTATGAGCTACAAGAAACTTACCAAATCTGACGACAAGATTTTCGCCGGCATCTGTGGCGGCATGGCCGAATATCTCGATTTCGACCCCACGGTGGTGCGTGTCGCCTATGCCACCCTCACCCTCTTCACTGCCTTCAGTGGCATCATCCTCTATTTCGTTCTCTGGTTCATCATTCCCAAAAAGGAGATTACCCAATGATTTCATTCCTTTTCACCCTCATGGGACAGATTGCCGCCACGCTTCTCTAAGCATCCGGCCATCAATTCTAAAAGTATCTGACCTAACAACCGATCAAAGGTGGAGCAGTTCGACGACATCTCATTAGTAGCCCAGGTGGCTGTATTTCATAACAAGCGTGCCTTCGACCGCTTGGTAAAGAAGTATCAGTCGCCTGTGCGTCGGTTCTTCCTCCACCAGACATTGGGCGACAGTGAGCTGAGCGATGACCTGGCTCAGGAGACCTTTATCAAAGCATATCTCAACATCACTAAGTTCCGTGGTCTCTCGGGCTTCTCCACCTGGCTCTTCCGCATCGCCTATAACGTGTTCTATGACGAGATGAGGCGGCGCCATCCTACCGACGACCTCGAAGGTATCGACAGGCGTCCCGACACCAAAGGAGCGGCTCCTTCGCGCCTCTCCTCCAACGACACGTTACGCATAGATCTCTATGATGCCTTAAGTCGCCTCCGTCCCATCGAGCGCACCTGCATCACCCTCCAGCTCATCGAGGGACAACCCATAGAGAGAATCGTGGAGATCACCTCACTCCCCTCGGGGACGGTGAAGTCGCATCTCCACAGGGCAAAGGAGCGCATGGCACTGTTCCTTCAGCAGAATGGCTACAGATAGTGTTCCCCCACCCTCGCGCTTTTTTCCTCCGACAACAACATATAAAAAACTGACGTTATGACCGAACAAGAGATAAAGAATAAGCTGACTGAGCCTCAAGAGGCAGCGTACAGTCCTGATGAGAAGACCGAGGAGACCCTCCAACGGTTCTTCCAGTCAGCAGCCCTTCAAGAGATTCCCGATGATGGATTCAGCCGTAAGGTGATGAACCGCCTTTCTAACAAGAAATGCAGAAGACTGTCTGATCTCTGGACGTTCTTCTGCATTGTGGTGGCTGCACTCCTCGGTTATCATTTCCAAGTCATCAGCCAGTTTGTCGATTCTGTCAAAATCTTCGTCAGCACCCTCTCTGTCAGCGATATCTCCTGGGAGCGGATGCTTCTTCTCCTCGTCGGTTGTTTCTCTCTGCTCACCTATAAGATGATGCAGATGCTCATGGCTGAGCTCAACGACTAAGGGAGGGTCATACCATAGGTGGTGCGTAACACGATGAACTCCGTACGACGGTTCAACTGGTTGCATATCTCCTGCTCTTCGGGTTTCAGTGTTCTGATCAACTCTTCTGTCAGCACGTCTCCTTCCTTCAGGAAAGGATATTTCTCTGTCAACTTCTTCTTGATGGTCTTGGGTTTCTCCTTGCCATAGCCTACGGGCTTCAGTCGGTCGTTTGCGATGCCGTGATCCACAAGATAGGCCACCACGGTGTCTGCACGTTTCTGCGACAGCATCTTGTTATACGCCGACGGACCGCGATAATCGCAGTGAGCACTCAGCTCGATAGTCACATTGGGGTTCTCATTCAACAGTTTAATCAACTCATCCAAGGCCTTCGTCGATTCGGGACGGAGCGATGCCTTGTCAAAATCATAGAAGATATTGTCGATGAGCACGGGGGCGGTGATGGAGGCCAGAGGAAACTGCAACACATATTCTTCGGAGGCTGTCACCGGTTCCACCCTCAACTGCTCCTTATGGTTAAGATAACCCTTGCAGGTGCCAAGAAAAACGTAATCCACACCAGGCTTAATGGGCTGCGTAAACGAGCCATCACCCTTCACGCTGAGCTTGAGGTTGGTGCCATCGTTGCCCACCATATAGACCAAGGCCTGTGGCAACTCATAGCCCTCCTGTTCATACACCCATCCCTTCACCGTCTGCACTATCTCGGGGTTGACGAAACTGTAGATATGGTCCCATCCCTTTCCGTCTCCTCTGTTCGACGAGAAGAATCCTTGATTGAGCAGTCCCTCAAAGGTCATTCCGAAGTCGTCGCCCTGTGAATTGAGGGGATAGCCCGGATGCTCTATCGTCCATCCCGTCCCAGCGGTATCGGGCTGTGCGATGAAGATATCGAGTCCGCCCATACCGGGATGACCATTGGAGGAGAAATAAAGGTCGCCATTAGGTCGGAAGGTAGGAAACATCTCATCTCCGGCAGTGTTGATAGGTGCGCCGAGGTTCTCCACGCCGCCCATACCGTTCTCGTTCATCCTCACGCGCCAGATATCCAGTCCACCCATTCCTCCTGGCATATCACTCACGAAGTAGAGCCACTCCCCATCAGGCGAGATGGAAGGATGGGCATAACTCGACAGCGTGTCTTTAGTGATTTCCAAGGGGGTTGACTTACCCCACGAGGCATCGGTACGTTTCGAGGAACAGATGGTGGCATAGCGGGGGGAGACTGGGTCAGTGGGACACTGTGTGAGATACATCGTCTTACCATCGGGTGTGAAGGCGCATGCTCCCTCGTCATAGGCGGAGTTGAGTTCGGTGTCTATCACCTCGGGCTTCGTCCATTTCCCATTCTCATCCTTCACCGCCACCATGATATCACCGTTTTTTGTTCCTGTGATTCCACTCAGCTCATCGCCCTGCACCTGGTTGCGTGTCGAGGTGAAATAGAGTTGGTCGTTGTTGTCTCCAGCGAGCATCGGTGAGTAGTCTGCTCTTCGTGAGTTGAAGAAGTTCTCGCGCTTCACCGTATATTGCGAGCCTTCCTCCTTCCATTTCGGTGCCATGCGTGCGGCTTTCAGTCCGTTACGAGCCAACTGGTTGTCGGGCATACTGTCCAAGGCAGCCTGAAACTGCTTCTCTGCCTCACGGTAGTTGCCTGTCTTCATCAACTGCTGAGCGAGATAGAGATGGGTGAGTGAGTCGGCCTGCTTGTATCTCACCGCGTTGTTATAGGCTGCCACCGCTTTCTGCGTGTAGTTGAGTCGCCGGTAGCAGTCAGCCATCTTCAGTGCTATCTTTCCACGCTGCGTACGTTCCTTGGCTGCTGTGGCGGAATAGGCTTTTTTATATTGGTTGGAGGCATCATAATATTCCCCCAACGCATAAAATTTGTCACCCTTCTTTAGGGCGGCATCAGCACCGCAACCTGCCATTACCACGGCGATGGTCATCCAAACGACGAGGGACAGAGTGCGTTGCAAACGACGGATATGTCTTTTCATGCGTTGCATACCTCTACATAACGCATCTTTCTCCCGATTATTGTATGCACGCATAGCAGAATCACCGCATTTATCGATGGTAGTTTCTTGAGATTTACCTTCATTGGAATTCTATCGGGAATCATCGTATTTTGCAGAGCTGCCTGGAGAAGGATGCACATGTAACTAAAAACTCTTTCTCCAGTTGCAGCCTTCCTTCCAGCGGGAACAGCCGTAGGCGGTCTTGCCCTTGATGATGGTTCCTTGACCACAGAGGGGACAGGGCTTGCCTATCAGTTCGTCTGATGCCGCATGGGGGGATTCAGAAGCGGTCTTCTTCGGTGCGGCTGTTTTCTTTGATGCTTCTGTAGCAGGCTTCCTGGCTTCTGTAGCAGGCTTCTTTGTTTTTTTCTTTTTCAGGTCCTCATCGGTGGTCACTGTCACATGACGGTTACTGTTGTCAGTCATCACGTCGTTCACTATCTCCCTGATCTGCTGCTTCAGCTCCTCCACAAACTGTCCCGCATCATAACGTTTGTGTTCGATGTCACGCAACTTCTTCTCCCATATTCCTGTCAGCTCACAACTCTTCAGCAGTTCCTCCTTGATGGTATCGATGAGTTCTATGCCTGTGGCAGTAGCCACGAGGTTCTTCCTTTCGCGCCTGATATAATGACGTTTAAACAGTGTTTCAATGATGCTGGCTCTCGACGATGGGCGACCGATGCCGTTCTCCTTCAGCGCCGCCCTCAGTTCCTCGTCCTCGACAAACTTTCCCGCCGTTTCCATGGCTCGCAGCAGGGTTGCCTCGGTGTAGTATTTCGGTGGTGTGGTCCATTTCTCTGTCAGTGTGGGCTGATGGTCTCCGCTCTCCCCTTCCACGAAGGTGGGCAGCGTGCGCTCCTCATCTCCCTTGTTCTCCTCGTCGTTAGGCTGTACCTCTACAGCAGCATCCTTAGCATACACCTCACGCCATCCTAAGCTGAGGATAGTCTTTCCTGTAGCCTTCAGTTCCACGTCCTCCACCTGTCCCAACACGGTGGTGGTAGCAAACTTACAGTCGGGATAGAACACGCTGATGAAGCGACGTGTGATAAGGTCATAGACATGGCGCTCCATATCGGTGAGTCCCTGCGCCGGCACCCCTGTAGGAATAATGGCGTGGTGGTCGGTCACCTTCGAGCTGTCAAACACCTTCTTCGACTTGGTCAACTTCGTTCCTGCCAGCGGTTGTGTATATTGCTCATACCCCTTCAGTCCGTTGAGGATAGTGGGACACTTAGGGTAGATGTCATCACTAAGATATTGCGTATCTACACGTGGATAAGTGGTGTATTTGCGTTCATAGAGCGACTGGATGATGTTCAGCGTCTGCTCAGCGCTCATGCCAAACTTCCTGTTGCAGTCCACCTGCAATGAGGTGAGGTCGTAGAGCTGTCGTGGAGCTTCTGTACCATTCTTCTTCTGCACCGAGGTGACGGTGAAGGGTTTTCCGGTGATTGTCTGCAGAAACTCCTCTCCTTTCTCTTTCTCCAAGAATTTTCCTTTGGTGGCAGTGAACACCGTATCACGATAGATCGTAGAGAGCACCCAGTAAGGTTCGGGCACGAAACTGTCTATCTCCTTCTGCCTGTTCACTATCAAAGCCAAGGTAGGTGTCTGCACCCTTCCTATGCTCAGCACCTGCCTGTTCTGTCCATATTTCAGTGTATATAGTCGGGTGGCATTCATGCCGAGGATCCAGTCGCCGATGGCGCGGCTCAGTCCAGCCAGATAGAGGGGCTGATAGTCATCCTGGTCCTTGAGTTGTCTGAATCCCTCTCGTATAGCCTCATCCGTCATCGACGAGATCCACAGTCGCTTCACGGGGCATTGTGCCTTCGCCTTCTGCATCACCCATCGCTGTATGAGTTCACCCTCCTGTCCGGCGTCACCGCAGTTGATGATACTGTCAGCTTTCTGCATCAGCTGTTCTATCACAGCAAACTGCTTCGCTATCCCCTTGTCGGGAATGAGTTTGATACCGAAACGCGGTGGAATCATAGGTAGTGCGGAGAGGCTCCAGCTCTTCCACATCGGTGTATAGTCATGAGGTTCCTTCAGCGTGCACAGATGTCCGAAGGTCCACGTCACCTGATAGCCGTTGCCTTCCATATAGCCATCTCTGCTCGTCGTTGCTCCAATGATACGCGCGATATCCTTGGCTACACTGGGTTTCTCTGCTATACAAACAATCATATCAATAGCCCAGGTCTTCGCCCACGAGCACCACGCTATAGCGGCCTTTGGGGGCGTTACGTAAGAAATGTACGAAGTTACAGATGCTCTCTGGTGAGTTACAGTTATGGCAGATGCCATCCACCTGACAGGGGGTCTTGATGTCGAAGCGGGCGGCATTCACGGGGGCAGCCAACGAGCGTGCCCTTGCCAGGGCAGCCTCCACATTCTGCGCCACCTTGTTGAGACCGATGACAAAGATCACGTGTTTCGGTCCGAAGGTGATGGCAGCCACTCTGTTGCCCGTACCGTCGATATTCACTATCACACCATCTTCGCTCATTGCGTTGGCACTGCTCAGGTAGTAGTCAGCCACAAAGGCTTTGCGGTAGATGGCCTGCGCCTCTTCGCGGTCAGCGGCGAGGTCACGGTCCCACAGTTCATATCGCTGACTCTCATGCAGCGCCTTTGTCAGTCCCATTCCTCTCAGCGTCATCGAGCCTCCCCAAGTCACACTACTTCCCTCTGGTATGAGTCTTATTACCTGTTCTATCGCCTCCTCCTTGGTCTTGCAATAGAAGGCTTCCATATTGCGTCGGCTCAACTGTTTGAGCAGATGGGCCGCCAGTCTGTCGTTTCTTATCTCTTTAGGTGTCATTGTCATCTTCTCTTTCGCAGTGTTCATTTCTCTTTCTCCACCGTGGTCTTCACCTCCACTCTTTTCGTGGCAGCCTGCTCCTTGTTTCTTCTATTCACCACGGTCACCACGGCCTGTGCCAGGGCAAGGAAGGCCTGTCCTGTCATCGTGTCGGGCTGTGTAGCAGCAGGTGCACCGGCATCTCCGCTCTCACAGATGCTCTGCACCAAGGGTATCTGTGCCAGCAGCGGTGTTCCCATCTCCTCTGCCAGTGCCTTACATCCTCCATTGCCGAAGATATAGTATTTGTTCTCGGGCAGCTCGGCGGGTGTGAACCATGCCATGTTCTCCACCAGTCCGAGGATGGGCACATTCACCTTCTCATTGCGATACATGTCGATACCTTTCCTGGCGTCGGCCAGCGCCACCTTCTGCGGAGTGCTCACTATCACGGCTCCCGTGATGGCTAAGGTCTGCAGGAGGGTGAGATGGATGTCGCTCGTTCCCGGAGGGGTGTCGAGGATGAAATAGTCGAGTTCTCCCCAGTCGGCATCGGCGATGAGTTGTTTCAGGGCGTTGCAGGCCATGCCTCCTCTCCACAGGGTAGCAGTATCAGGGTTGACAAAGAATCCGATGCTGAGGAGCTTCACGCCATACTGTTCTATGGGTTCTATGAGTTGTCTGCCATCCTTCTCCACGGCATAGGGGCGTGCCTCCTCCACATGAAACATCTTAGGCATGGAAGGTCCAAAGATGTCGGTATCCAGCAGTCCCACCTTGTATCCCATCTTCGCCAGGGCGATGGCGAGGTTAGCAGCCACGGTACTCTTGCCCACGCCTCCCTTGCCAGAGCTCACCGCCACGATGTTCTTCACCTGTGGCAGCAGTTTGTCAACGCTGGGACGTGGTTTGTGTTTGAACTCGGTCTCTATGGTCACCTCCACGTCCTTGCTCACGTGATAGTGGATAGCAGCCTCGGCGGCTTTCACTGTAGATTTAAGGAAGGGGTCGGTGTCTCTTGGGAACTCGAGCACCACCTTCACCTTCATGCCGTTGATACTTGGGGTATCTGCCACCATGCCACTCTCCACCAGGTTTTTCTTTGTCCCGGGGTAGGTCACGGTTGCCAGTGCATCGAGAATCAGTTTCGGATATAGTGTCATCGTTTGTCTGTTTGATAAGGATCAACAATATGCTCTCCACGGTGTTCCTCACCGTTTGAGGGGACAAAGTTACAAAAATTTCGACAAACGGGCGGGATAGAGATAAAATCTCGCCTAAATATTTTTTTTCTCGCCTGAAAAATATTTTTTTTTAGGCGAGATTTTTTTAAAACACGCCGAGTTTTTTATTCATTGCGCCTATATGGATTCGCACCCAATAGAATAAGGTATATAGGAGCAAAGATGCCCCGGAATTCCGAGGCACATGTTTTTAATGGTGAATAAATGAGATTTTAACGGCGTTAGAAGGATGTTAGAACGGCGTTAGAAGGAACGTCCGCACCCAGAACCGAAGGTCGCCGTTAAAGGCAAAGGGCGCAGTCGTGCGCAAGCTGCAGGGCGCGGACGTACTTCTTCCTTATCAATCTCCGAAGGCATCTCCGGAGATGGTGTTACCATCCTGCCAGGGAACGATGGTGGAGTTGTCGAGGACGATGGCATCGCGACCTATCGTGAGATTGAGGACGGTGGTCTTGCCTGCCTCTATCACTGCCTTCGCTGGATCCACTGTTGCAGGATCGATGGTGAAGGTCAGGAGGTCAGAGCTTGCAGCATCCTTGGGGATGCTCACCACCACCTCACCGAGCTTGTCAGGAGCCAACACCAAGGTGTAGCTCAGTGCAAAACCGGCGGGCGTCACATTAGCCTCGTTCATCGTGCGTAAAGCCGGGTAAATGATTGATGTTGTTGGGGAGGAGCCTGACGAAGATGTTCCTGCCACAGAGAGCGCAGGCTTCACCGTTCTTGCTACTGGATCAAAATAAACCATCTCGCTGGAGCGGGTCTCCACCTTAGCCACGGGGGGCACACCATCCTGATACTGATCCTGCCACTGGTCACGGAACTTCAGGTTCACCCTCAGCTTACCCATCAGGTGGTTGAACGTCAGCAACACAGGGTTAGCGCCCGTTGACTGCATGGCAGTCGATGACACCGCCATCAGCAGGTCATCATTCTTCTCTTCGCCTGTGAGCCTGAGCGTATTCTGATCACTGTTATAGTCCTTCAAGTTTTTGGGATAGACAGCCTCGAAGAAGTGATAGTCAGTGCTGTTCTTCCACAACATCTGTTTTCCGGGAACCCATGTGGCGGCAGCAGCGGTCGTACCAACCACATAGGTGCAGGTCGCATTGATCCAGGTATTGGTGCAGGCAGCAGCTTCGGCAGCATCGGCGCCTGTATAGACCATCACGCCAATCTCGTCACCATCCACAAAAGCCGTCGTCACATCATCATTGCACACCGTTCTTGTGCCGTTGTTGATCACAGCCTCCACTCTGATTTCCTTGCCCGCCTCGTTGTTAGCGGTCTCATCATCATTAGAACACGACATCATCATCGGGGCGATGAGCGCTACGCCCATCCCCATCATCATTTTCATTGTTTTCATATCCTTCATTGTTTGTTTGTTTCTTCTTATCAATAAATACTCTCCTTATTCTCCGGGCACCTCGATGTCCTCGCCATCGCCGTAGATGTTACCCTCGTTCCAGTTGTTGATGGTCACGCTTCCAAGCTCTATCTCGTCACGTCCCACGATGAGGTTCACCACGGTCATCTTCCCACGCTCCAGCACGAAGTCGTTGGCATGTGTATAGATATAGTCTTTGTTGTTGATGGTGACAGTGATGGTGTTGAATCCCTGCTGAGGAATCATCACCGTCTCGCAGGTCTTCTCATAGCCATCCACGGGTGTGCTCACCGCCATCACGCCTACCGTCTGTGCTTCGCCGTTGGCAGTCACGCTCTTGTTGAGGTAGTCGATGGTACCTGTTGTCTTTGCTGTCACCTTCACGTCAGCCTCGGGTGTCTGTGCCCACTGGTTGCGGTAGTTGAGGTTGATCTGCAACTTCGCCATGATATGGTCGAACACGAGTGGGATGGCATTGTTTGTGGCAGTGATACCCGCATCGTTGCTACCCTTGTTCACAGCCACGAGGATGTCGCTTGCCTGCTGGTCTTGGGTATCTAGATTAAAGTCGGTTGATACCGTGATATCCTTCTGTGGATAGACAGCGAGGAAATAGTGACTGTCGGTCATGTTCTTCCAGAGCATCTGAGGCTGTGCCGTCCAGAGGGAGCCATCGTAGGTATTGATAGCATTCGCCACCACGTAGCCCTGGAGCGACGTGGGGAGCGCGTTCTTGTCGCCTGTCCAGGCATAGACGCTGATAGCATCGCCAGCCTCGAATACCATTGCCCCTGTGTGGTCGGTAGCCGCCTTGGTCAGTCCGCTGATGTTAGCGTTGACGGTGATATACTTCGGCGCCTCGTTGGTGGTGCCGTTCCCATTCTCATCACTTGAGCAGCCGGCCACCATCAGTGCCGTCACTGCCATTAGCATCATTTTCTTCATCTTTATCTTGTGTTTATTTGTTTTTTATTAGGAGTTAATCATTGACATTCCCGGGAGTTATTATTAACCATTTATTTCTATTAGCTTCGATAGAGGTCACGTAGGTATAGGGTTTTTCTATCCCACTTGTATTCTTTAGCGTCAGAATCACCTCCACCTTGTCTTGGGGAATCATCACAGAAGCAACATCAATATTAATAAATCCGCTATTTGTAATTGTTTGCCAGGTCTTTGTTTCCTTCGCTCCTGTGGGTTCTACTATCGCTGCGGGATTGTTATTCACATCAGTGCGTGTAAGGTCAATCTTTCCCCCATATAC
>JAHAZN010000024.1 GCA_018385335.1 Prevotella sp. | reverse complement strand
TTGACTCGGTATTGAGGATTGCTAAGACGATTGCCACAGTGCGGATAAACCTACCGACCAACGGAACTGTCATGCAGCAAACATTGCTGCTGACTCCAGATCACAATAAGATTAAGCCTCTTTTCGATATTCAGAGTATCCTAAGCCAAGGTTAAACACTTGAAAATCAGGTCTCACGTACACGCGTATATGAAAAGGGTGGCGCATTGTCGAAGTCAGGTGTTTTATTTTAAGTTTTTGATGTAATTCATTTGTAATTTTTGAGGTATTTCATTTGTAGTTTTTGGGGCGTTTTATCATGTGTTTTTGTGGTAAAGCACTACCTTTTAATAAGGTAGGCTGCACCTCGGAAATAATGGCTTGTTTAATAACGGTTTGCATTTCGAGGAGGTAATTAGTGAGAGTTGTAAGATGTTTCCATAATGCACAAAAAAACTCTAATCGGCAAGTTTTTTATTGATAATTAAAGTGAAGTCAAAAATCAATGGAATCGCGTGAATAGCATTATTTTCTATACGCTTGTGTATCATCGCTTTTTCCCTTACAGGGCGCGGGGGCCCCTTCTGCAAATAACCCAGGGCGCCGCTACGCTTGCCCTGGGCTATTTGCAGGCTGCCCCGTCGGGGCGCAGGTTAGCACCGTCCAACGCCACTGTCTAAATTATGTGAAAAAAAGTCCGTTTCCTCCGTGTGTTCTGTGGATAAAAAAGACTGTGTGTTTCGTGGGAAGAAAACTTATTGCGACACGAGGTTGACATTGGTGAGTTTCACGTCAGCGGTGGCGGGGTCGATGTCGGTGGCTGTCTTGGTGTAAACGATGTGGCTATTGGATATCTGGATATTATGCACGCAACGCTGTCCGCTGATGCCATGGGCTGAGATACCTGTCTTTGCTCCGCGGCACACCACCTCACTGATGTTGATGCCCTGGAACTCGGGTATCATCTCCATTTTCTTGACAACAGGTTTCTTTGTCTCGTCGGCTCCTGCAGGACGGTTCTCATAGTCACACTGGAAGATGATGGCTTGCTGCGCAATATCGCTCATCACGATGTTAGAGATATAGATATCCTCGGTCTTTCCTCCGCGTCCTATGCCGCTCTTGAAACGCAGACCAACGTCGGTACCAGCAAAACGGCAGTTGCGCACAACGATACGCCTCATCCCTGAGATATCCTCACTTCCGATAACAAAGCCTCCATGGGCATGATAGACAGTGTTGTTCTCTATCAGGATATCCTCACAGCCATTGGCTTTGACATTCTCCTTAGCTTTACCACTCTTCATGCAGAGACCATCATCGCCGGCATCAACTGTTGAGTTGACAATAAGTGCACGATGACAGTCGCTCAGGTCTATGGCATCACCATTCTGCGCATTCCATGGACAACGCACGGTGATTCCATCCATCACGATGTCTGTGCAGTTGACGGGATGTACATGAAAACGGGGAGAGTTCTGGAAGGTCACACCACTGAAGAGGAGACGTTCGCAGTTGGAGAACCTCACCAGGTCGTTTCTCATACCCTCCTGTTTCTCCGGAGCCTCAGCGATATTCGTCTTAGCAGCCTTCATATCCCATGGATACCACAGTTGCCCGTTCTGTCTCTCCACACCTCCCATCTCAAGAAACTGTTTCCATTCCACATCACTCACCTTCGATCTTTTCACAGGTCTCCACATAGCTCCATTGCCATCGATGATTCCTTCACCGGTGATAGCGATATCGTGTGCATTAGAGGCTTTGATACAAGGGTCAACACGCTTCGATTTCCCTTCCTTATCAACATAAAGGGTCTTGTCGGGTGAGAAATAGATGATGGCATTCTTCTCCACTCTCAGTTCGATATTGCTCTTCATGGCGATAGGACCGGTGAGCCATACGCCGAAGGGAACAACAAGGCGACCGCCACCTTTCTTTGTCAATGCACTGATAGCCTTTCTGAATGCTTCGGTATTGAGGGTGATACCGTCTCCCACCCCACCAAACTCAGTGATGCTCACCTGGTTGTTGGGGATAGTGACCATCTTGGGCTGTGCCACGCCTACGGGGAGCTGCTGATAATAACTGTTGTAACTTTGTGCCTTCGACTGCATTGACAGTGTAACGAAGAGCAGCAACAAAAGCGATTTGATTGTTTTCATGTAGTTTGATATTTATGATTGTTTGAAAAAATGGATGCTGTTCGCATGTTATTTGAACAGCATCCAAATACCTTTTAGTCTGTTTTAAGTAGGCATTACCGACTTATACGAGATGACGGATAAGCTGGTCACGGTCTCCAGGCAGGAGGTCGATAACAGGAATCTCAATCATGGTATAGCAGCCAGGACTGCGACGCATGGTAGCGCGAGCTACAGAGACAAGTACCTGTGCGGTGAGTGCGGGGTTGTTGATACTCATATCAAAGGAGAAGCGCTGGTTCTGTGTTGCACCGCTCACACCCTTGCGTACCATGTGAACTCCATGGCCCATATCTCTCACAGCATCCACTGAAGGCACAGCGAAGACATGAGTCTCGTCATTGGCGAAATAGGGGTCTGTCTTGATTGCCTTGGTCACCTCTTCGAGTTTTGCTCCATCTTCGAGTTCAACATATACCATACGGCGGTGGATTCCCTCACCGAGGGGGATGGTCATAGAGAGCGCATTCTTCACACCCTCCTTAGAACGAACACATACGCTGTGCCCCATTGACATACCCGGTCCGAAGTTAGTATAGCTCAATCCCTTGGGAGCAAGAGCCTCCAAGAGTGTGCGAACTACAGAGTCGGAGCCTGGGTCCCATCCTGCTGCTATCACGCTCACTGCCTTATGCTCTTGACAGATGGGCATCATGCGGTTGCGGTAGTCAGCGATGTCGGTATGGATATCGAAGCTATCCACGGTATTGATTCCTAAGGCGACAATTTTCTTGGCATATTCCTCACAGCTACGGGAAGGTGTAGCAAGAATGGCTACATCCACATCACCGAGCTCTGTGATATCCTTCACCACTTTATACTGGGCCAGCTCAGCAGGTTTGTCTTCGGCACCATGGCGACGTACGATACCTGCTATCTCAAAATCTTCTGAAGCCTGAAGTGCTTCAAGGGTGTATTTCCCAATGTTTCCGTAGCCCACAATGGCTGCTCTGATTGTTTTCATTTGTTTGTCTTTTTGTGTTAGTATGTTATTATTTGACTTAATCTGCTTGCAAATGTACTACTTTTCACTCAGAAAACTATCATCTGTCTGCTATTTTTTCTATTCCTTAAGTTTTGGTAAGGAGATATGATACTTCACGGCGAGGAACCTGATAATACATGTAACGAGGAAACTCACAATCACGGTGAGTTCCATGGGTGCCCCGATATTGGCCAAGAGCCAGTAAGAGAGTCCTCCTGCCACACACGCCATGGCATAGATTTCTTTTCTGAAGATAACGGGTTCGTTGTTGAGTAGCACATCGCGTATCACACCTCCTGCGGCGCCTGTGATGCAGCCCATGATAATGGCTACCCAGAACGGTTGTCCAAAGGAGAGACTCTTCTGTATTCCTGCGATGGTGAAGAGTGCAAGACCAAAGGTATCGAACACAAACCATGCGTTTTGCAGACACTCGATATATTTGGCGAAACATATCACGAAGGCGAGTGCCAGGGCAGTACAGAGGAGATAGGACGGACTGGTCATCCAGAAGGGGGTGGTGCCGAGCATCACGTCGCGGATGGTTCCTCCACCGATGGCGACTGCGACACCACAGACGTAACCTCCGAACCAGTCGAAGTGTTTGGCTGCTGCATGGCGAATACCGGAGATAGCGAAAGCAAAGGTACCAAGAAACTCAATGACCTGCTGTATGGAGTCGAGATTCATCATCTTTCTTATAGTACATTGAGTTTCTCTCCTTCAGCAAAAGCCTTCAGGTTATTGGCTGCTATCACCATCAACCGCTCTCTCGCCTCCCTCGTAGCCCAGGCGATGTGTGGTGTGAGGAAGGCATGTGGATGACTGAAGAGGGGATGATTCTTTTGCGGGGGTTCCTGAGCCATGACATCAGCCCCATAGGCCATCAGCTGTCCCTCGTCGAGTGCCTTAGCCACTGCCTCTTCATCAACGAGTGGTCCTCTGCCGGTGTTGATGAGTATGGCACCACGTTTCATCATGGCTATGGTCTGTGCGTTGATGAGATGAAAGGTCTCATCGTTCAACGGACAATGGAGCGAGAGGATGTCGCTCGTGGCGAGCAGTCCCTGCAGGGTGGTCTTCTGTATTCCTTCGGGCAGGTCGGCAGCGTTCTTACTTGTCATGGCAAAGACATCCATACCAAAGGCATGAGCGATGCAGGCCACCCGCATACCCGTGTTGCCGAGTCCCACGATACCGAGGGTCTTCCCCGCCAGTTCGGGCAGTGGAGTATTCCAATAGCAGAAGTCGGGATGGGCACTCCATTTGCCTTCTCTCACCTCCATGGCATAGTGCTCCACGCGGTTAGTGATGTTAAGGATATGTGCAAAAGTCATCTGTGCCACGCTGTCGGTGCTGTATGCAGGGATATTGGTGACGGTGATGCCTCTGCGATGAGCAGCATCGATATCCACCACATTATATCCTGTAGCTAGGATGCCCACATATTTCAGTTGTGGCAGCGCTGCCATCACCTCATCTGTTATCATCACCTTGTTGGTGATGACAGCCTCGGCACCCACACAGCGTTCCACCACCTGTTGGGGTGCTGTTCGCTCATAGATGGTCAGTTCGCCGAGTTTGCTCATGTCTTCCCAAGAGAGGTCGCCAGGGTTGACGCATATTCCGTCTAAGATAACTATCTTCATTTCGTCTGTTCTTTAATCCTTTTTACCTTATTACTTTTCTTAGTTCATTCATAGCTATTCCCACCATCTCTTCATTCTCTCTGCCACCTTCTGTTCTGCCTCGTTGTTCTGAGGTTTCCACAGTCTGACATCCTTTATCTCATCTGGGAGATACTGCTGTCTGACAAAATTCTCTGGGTAGTCGTGAGGATAGAGATACCCATCATGATAACCCAGGTCGCTCATCAGTTTGGTAGGAGCGTTTCTCAGATGGAGGGGTACAGGGAGGTTGCCTGTCTGTTCCACCAGTTGCAGTGCTTTGTTGATACCTTCATAGGCAGAGTTGCTCTTCTTGCTTGTAGCGAGATAGACAGTAGCTTCAGCCAGGGGTATCCTTCCCTCAGGCCATCCTATCTTAGTTACGGCATCGAAGGCTGCGTTGGCCAAGAGCAGTGCGTTGGGGTTGGCAAGACCGATGTCTTCGGCGGCACTGATGACCAGTCGTCGGGCGATGAATTTCGGATCTTCTCCGCCGGCTATCATCCTTGCGAGCCAGTAGAGTGCGCCCTGTGGGTCGCTCCCTCGGATACTCTTGATAAAAGCTGAGATGATGTCGTAGTGCATCTCTCCGTCCTTGTCGTAGGCCAGAGGATTCTGCTGCAGGCGTCTGACCACCAGTTCATCGTTGATGACAATCTGCGGACTGTTGCCCTCAGCTTCCACCACGAGTTCCAGTACGTTGAGGAGTTTTCTTGCATCTCCTCCGCTGTATCTGAGCAATGCGCCCGTCTCGGCAAGTTGTATCTTCTTCTCCTTGAGCACAATATCCTCGGCGATAGCTCTCTGCACGAGTTTCAGCAGGTCATCTTTTTCTAACGACTTGAGCACATAGAGTTGGCATCTTGAGAGAAGGGGTCTGATGACTTCGAAAGACGGGTTCTCTGTTGTTGCTCCTATGAGAGTCACTATTCCCTTCTCCACGGCACCGAGGAGTGAGTCTTGCTGTGATTTGCTGAAGCGGTGAATCTCATCGATGAAGAGGATGGGAGCAGCTTCAGAGAAGAATCGTCCTTTCTGTGCCTTCTCTATCACCTCTCTCACATCCTTCACCCCACTTGTCACGGCACTGAGTGTATAGAAGGGTGTCTCTAAACGGTGTGCGATGATCTGTGCCAATGTGGTCTTCCCCACACCAGGAGGTCCCCACAAGATGAAGGAGGATATGCGTCCTCCCTCTATCATCTGTCGCAGCACAGCATTAGGTCCTACGAGATGTTGCTGACCAATGTAGTTATCGAGCGATGTCGGTCGCATTCGCTCGGCCAGGGGTTGTGCCATGGGCTACGATTTATAAGTCATCGGAGAGTGCATCAGCCTCTTCTTCTGGGTCGGTAGCGATGTCAACCATAGTACTGTAGTTCTCCTCTGTGATATCATCGCCATCAAAATCCTCGGGCATCTCCATCTCATCTTCATCGTCGTCGAGACGTTTCTCAACATATTCCTCATCATCGTCATCATCCTCAGCGCCAAGGGGTTTGTTCTGCAGGGTGAGTCGTGGTTTCTCTGCCTGTGGCTTCACCTTGGCAAAGATAGCCTCCACCCATGTTCCTTTAGCCACTTCGAGCACCTCATATCCGTCGGCCACCTTCTTCTCGTAGAGTCCACCAGGTTTGTGCAACCTGTCTTTGGGCAGCGTGGTAGTAGAGATATCGAATCCGCTCTCTATGATATCCTGGATGCTCTGTGAGAGCGAGTCCCATCCACCTCCGAAGTTACGGTCGATGACCTCCAAGAGTTTGGCAGCAGAGATATGCAGGATATTCTCATAAGTGAGGTCGGACACTCTCACAATGGGGCGTTTCCTAACAGCCCACACCTGGACGTTGTTCTCATCTTTCTTGATGCGACCAATCTTATATCCCATCTTCTCATATTTAGAAGCTATGAGTTTGTCATCGCTTGGCAGGATTTCGAGATTAAAGGCTGTTCTCACGATATCCATATAGTGGCGTGCGCTCTCCTTAGCGTCGCCGTCGTTCTCCGTTTTCTGCCAGAGACGGAAGATATCGTTCTCCTGTACATCCCACACATTGCTCTTGTTCAGTGTCTTTAACGTAAGTGCTTTTTCTTGTTTTTGCATTTTCATATATTTTTCACTGTTATTTATGGTGCAAATTTAACAGATGTATCAGAGACTACAAAATAAAATGAGCTTATTTTCTCTCTTTTTCTTCTACGATATAATAAATAAAGGTGTAGTACGTTATAAATAAGGTGGTTTTTGTGCCATCATCTATATAATAATGTACAAGTAACTCATAAACGTCAATTCGCACATGATAGAATATATCAAAGGTAGTCTTACCGAACTCACTCCTGCACAGGCTGTCATCGAGGCTGCCGGTGTGGGCTATGCACTCAATATATCTCTCAATACCTTCAGTGCCATCCAGTCGAAACAGGAGGTAAAGCTCTTTGTCTTCGAGGTCATCAGAGAAGATACGCATCTACTCTATGGTTTCTCGAGCAAGAAGGAGCGTGAGATGTTCACCCTGCTCATCACCGTCCAGGGTGTGGGTGTCAACACTGCTCGCATGATTCTCTCGGCCATGTCGGTGGCAGAGCTCTGCAACTGTATCTCCACGGGCAACGAGAAGATGATCAAGACGGTGAAGGGTATCGGTCTGAAGACCGCCCAGCGCATCATCGTCGATCTCCGTGACAAGATAGTGGCTCTCGGCATCGTGGATGAGATTCCTGCCGGTGGTGCTATCTCCTCTCCAGTGAACAACGAGGTGAGGGATGAGGCCGTGAGTGCACTCTCCATGCTGGGCTTCGCCCCCGCTCCCTCGCAGAAGGTGGTGGTGGAGTATCTCCAGCAACATCCCGACGCTCCTGTCGAAGTGGTAGTGAAGGAGGCATTGAAACTCATCAAATAACAGCGTTCAACAACCTTCCCCTTGAAACATATCGTTTACATATTCATCCTAATGCTTGGCGTGGTGGCTTTGGCTGCGCCCCAGGACGATATTAAGCGTAAGGCTCAGCCGCGCCTTCAGGTGGAAGCCGACACCGTACCCGACTCACTGGTCCACTCCCGCTGGCGCATTCAGCGCACTGCACCGCTCGCCACCTCTGACCTCGACTCCTCTGCCATCGACCTCAAACGTCCTGACAATATCAAGCAGGAGATAGAATATAACGATACGCTCGGAGGCTATTTCATAGGAGCAAAGATTGGCGACTCTTATCTCAACACACCCATCCTCATGTCGCCAGACGAATATCTGTCATGGAGCGAGAAGCGGGCCATGCAGAAGTTTTTCAGAGAGAAAGATGCTGAGAATGTGGCCAACCAGGGAAAGGAGAAGTTCTCATTCTCTGACATGAAGTTCGACCTCGGACCGGCAGAGAAGATTTTCGGTCCTGGCGGTGTGCGTATCAAGACTCAGGGAACGGCAGAACTCAAGGTGGGCGCCACATTCAAAAACATCGATAACCCTTCGCTCCCTATCCGCAACCGTAAGACAAAACAGTTTGATTTCGACGAGAAGATCAACCTCAACCTCACGGGAAAGGTGGGCGATAAGGTGAATATGAATCTTAACTATAACACCGACGCTACCTTCGACTTCGATACAAAAAACATCAAACTGCGCTACGAAGGTAAGGAGGATGAGATTATCAAACTGGTGGAGGCGGGTAATGTCACCTTCCCTTCCAACTCATCACTCATCCAAGGTGCCAGCTCGCTCTTTGGTGTACGTACCGACATGCAGTTTGGAAAACTCACACTGCAGACGGTTATCTCACAGAAAAACTCTACAAGCAAGAGTGTGTCATCGCGTGGTGGCACACAGACAACAGCGTTTGAGATAGATGCCGCCGACTATGAAGAGAACCGTCACTTCTTCCTCGCTCATTACTTTCGTGAGAAATATGATCAGGCGATGAAGACGTTGCCGCATATCATGACTGGCGTGAAGATTACCCGACTGGAGGTGTGGGTGACCAACAAAACTGGGACGACCAATAACTCGCGTAATATCATCGCCCTCACCGACCTGGGCGAAGGTATGCATACCAACAACCCTATCTGGGGAGGTGGTGGAGAGGTGGCTCCCAGCAACGCTGCCAACACAGAGTATTACAGCATGACCCACGACTATGTGGCAGCACGAAACATCGACCAAACGAGTACGGTGCTCGATGCTATCAATGGGTTTGCCGGTGGTGTTGACTACGAGAAGGTGCAGAGTGCACGCCTGCTCTCCTCGTCGGAATATACGCTCAACAGCGCCTTGGGTTACATCTCGCTCAAGACAACACTGCAACCTGACCAGGTGTTGGCCGTAGCCTTTGAGTACACACTGGGTGGACAGACATATCAGGTGGGTGAGTTTGCCTCCGACAACACAAGCACTCAGGAGGCACTCTTTGTCAAGACTCTGAAGAACACCAACAACAGTCCGCAGATGGCCAACTGGCGACTGATGATGAAAAACGTGTATTACCTGGCTTCTACGGTGGAGAAGACGAAGTTTCGCCTCGATGTAAAATACCAGAGTGACACGACAGGTGTCTATCTCTCCTATCTCCCTGAGGCACAGGTGAAAGACCGTCCGCTCATCAAACTGATGGGGGCCGACAGACTGGACAACAATAACAAGGTGCGCTCCAATGGCTATTTCGACTACGTCGAGGGTTACACCGTGAGCAACGGCCGCGTATTCTTCCCTACCACAGAGCCCTTCGGTAGTGCGCTGATAGAACAGATGAAGGCCTATGGCATCGACACCGCTCGCGCTCATCAATATGCCTTCACCGAACTCTACGACTATACTAAGACGTCGGCCAAGCAGGTGGCTGAGAAAAACAAGTTCTTGCTGAGCGGACAGTATAAGGGCTCCTCGGCCAATGAGATTTCTCTTGGTGCCTATAACATCCCACAGGGCTCTGTGGTAGTGACGGCAGGTGGCGTGGTGCTCACCGAAGGCTCTGACTATAGCGTTGACTATGCATCGGGTGTAGTGACTATCCTCAACCAGAGCATCATCGATGCGGGCACATCGGTCAACGTGAGTCTGGAGAGCGACACCGACTATGGTATGCAACGCAAGACGATGATGGGACTCAACTGGGCTTATGACTTCTCGAAGAACTTCCAGCTCAGCGGTACGTTCCAGAATCTTCACGAGCAGAGCCTCACCTCTAAAGTGACGATGGGCTCCGAACCACTCAACAACTTCCTCTGGGGACTCAACGTCAACTGGAAGAAGGAGAGTCAATGGCTCACTAATATGCTCGACAAACTGCCGGGACTCCATCTCACCCAACCTTCTCAGATAAGTTTCACGGGAGAGTTTGCCCAACTGGTGGCAGGACAGGCTTCGGGTACACAGGACAACGCCTCATATATCGATGATTTTGAGAACACTAAGAACGGTATTTCCATCAGCGACCCGAAATCGTGGGTGCTTTCCAGCGTACCTACGCTCTTCAGCGAGCACAACGACAAAGAGACGCTGACCAGCGGATACAACCGCGCACAGATGGCATGGTACACCATCGACCCTATCTTCACCTATCAGAGCAGTTCACTCACTCCAAGTCATATCAAAGGCGACCTGGAACAGCTCTCCAACCACTATGTCCGCGAGGTCTATGTCAGCGAGCTCTATCCTAACCGTGACCAGAGCACCTACAACGGCGCCACCTCGACACTCTCCATCCTCAACCTCGCCTTCTATCCCAACGAGCGCGGACCTTACAACTTCACTCCTCACCTCAACGCTGACGGTACGTTGCAACAGCCACGCACAAAATGGGGTGGTATGATGCGCAAACTGGAGACGACCGACTTCGAAGCGGCAAACATCGAATATGTGGAGTTCTGGCTGCTGGACCCCTTCATCTACTCACGTGAACAGGGCAATGCCGCATCCTATGGAGGCGACCTATACATCAACCTCGGCGAGGTGAGTGAGGATGTGCTGCGCGACGGAAAGAAATTTTATGAGAGTGGCATGCCCGTAGATGGCACAAGCAGTTTCGTCACCACACAATGGGGAAAAATTCCCGTACAGGCAACACAGACCTATGCCTTTGCCACCACAGCAGGAAGTCGCGCCAAACAGGATGTGGGTCTGAATGGTCTGACCGACGTCGAAGAGCGGTCCTTCGCTCCATATCAGGAGTTTAACACACTCGTGACATCGCTCGCCAATGACAGTCTGCGCACAGCATGGCAGAAAGACCCTGCCAACGATAACTATCACTACTATCGTGGTTCCGACTACGATGATGCCAAGATGCCTATCCTCCAACGCTATAAACGTATCAACAACCCGCAGGGCAACTCTCCCGACAACGACAGTAACAATGAGAGTTATGACACGTCGTATAAGACGACACCCGATGTGGAGGACATCAACCAGGACTATACGCTCAACGAATATGAACGCTACTATCAGTATAGGGTGAGCATCCGCCCCGAGGATATCAACGAGCAGAACGTCGGCAACAACTATCTCTCGGATATCAGGGAGACAAGTGCACGTCTGCGCAACGGAAAGACAGAGAAGGTGAAATGGTATAAGTTCCGCATACCCATCCTCGCCGCCGACCGCGAGCGCATTGGGTCAATCACCGACCTCTCTTCCATCCGCTTCATGCGCATGTTCCTCACTAATTTTGAACATCCTATCATCCTGCGCTTCGGTAGCCTCGACCTGGTGAGAGGCGAGTGGCGCTCCTATGAGCAGAACCTCAACAACGTATCATCGGCCTCAACGGGAACGATGGAGGTGAGCAATGTCAACATCGAAGAACATACTGACAAGAAGCCCGTCAACTATGTACTGCCTCCTGGCATCAGTCGTGTCACCGACCCCTCACAGCCACAGATGGTTGAGAGCAACGAGCAGGCCATGAGCATGATAGTGAAAAACCTATCCCACGGTGAGGCAAAGGCTGTTTATAAGAAGACCTCGCTCGACCTTCGTCAGTATAAACGAATACAGATGTTTGTGCATGCCAACGCACTGCAGCAGAACACCACACAGCTGCAGAACGATCAGCTGGCAGTGTTCGTGCGCTTTGGTAGCGACTATAAGAGCAACTACTATGAGTATGAGATTCCTCTGAAGCTCACCCCCGAAGGTCACTACTCTTCGGAAGATCGTTCGTCGGTGTGGCCTCAGGCCAACATGCTCAACATCCCTCTCTCGGTGTTCACATCAGCCAAGAAGTCACGCAACAAGGCAAGGGCACTGGGCACAGCCTCCTACAACCGTGAGTTCTGCATCTATGACGAGGACAGTCCTGCCAACAAGATCACGGTGATGGGTAACCCCACTCTCGGCGAAGTGAAGACAATGATGGTGGGTGTGCGCAACCTCTCCTCACAGGTGAAGTCGGGTGAGGTATGGGTCAACGAGATGCGCCTGATGGAGTTTAACAACAAGGGTGGATGGGCTGCCTCTGGTACGCTCAACATGCAACTCTCTGACCTCGGTACTGTTAACCTCACAGGAAAGATGGTGAGTCAGGGCTTCGGCGGACTGGAGGAAGGACTGGCAGCTCGCTCCACCGATGACTATAAGACCTATAGCTTCACTGCCAACATCGAACTGGGTAAGTTCTTCCCCGACAAGGCGAAGATCTCTGCCCCACTCTACTATTCCATCACCCAGGAGGAGACGCGTCCTAAATATAATCCATTGGACAACGACATGGAGCTCGATGATGCACTCGATGCTGCTGCCAACAGTCATGAGCGCGACTCTATCGAGTCGATAGCTGTGACGAAGACCACCAACACCAACTTCTCTCTCTCCAACGTGCGCGTGGGTATCAAGACCAAACGTCATCCCATGCCCTATGACCCTGCCAACTTCTCCTTCTCCTACAGTCACTCACACAGGAAGACCACGGGAGAGACCACCATCTATGAGACCGAAGACCAGTGGCGTGGTGCGCTCAACTACAGCTATACGCCTGTCTATAAGCCTTATGAGCCCTTCAAGAAACTCAAGGGAAAGAGCAAATGGCTCAATTTCCCCAAGTCGTTAGGCTTCAACTACCTGCCACAGAACATCACGTTTAATACGGATATCGTGCGCAACTATTATGAACTGCAGGAACGTGACCTCGAGAGTATAGAAAACTCCTCGCTCCCCGTCACCTTCAGTCAGCAGTTCCTATGGAACCGTGAGTTCTCCATACGCTGGGACCTCACGAAGAATCTCCACGCCACCCTCCAGACGGCAACACATGCTGAGATAGAAGAGCCCAACCGTCCCGTCAACAAGTCGCTCTATCCCGACGACTATAAGATATGGAAGGACTCGGTGTGGCAGAGCATCAAGAACCTGGGACGCCCCTTAGACTATCAACAGCAGTTCACGGCCTCCTATAATCTGCCTCTCAACAAACTGCCTATCTTCGACTGGATCAATGCTGATGCTAACTACACGGCCAACTACACATGGCAGCGTGGCTCGGAACTGGAAGACGGGTCGTCGCTTGGCAACACCATCGCCTCCAACCGCGCCCTCAACATCAACGGGTCGCTGAAAATGGAGACGCTCTACAACCATTTCCCATTCTTGAAGAAGGCCAACGAACGCTTCAAGAAACAACCTACACTGCCCACAAACCCACGCAATGCCAAATCGCGTTTCAACGAACAGAAGAAAAACGACCCGCGGGCATTGAGGAGAGAGGCAGCTAAGAAGGGGGAGAAAGATGACAAGGCCGACGAGCAACAGGCAAAGGCTCTGCCGAAGAACAAGAACAGTTATGAGAGAGAGCTTAAGCTGCGTCCTGACACCACACTCACCCTGACACACAACAAGAAGAGTCGCCGTCTTAATGTCAGTGCAAAAACGAAGGATGGTCGTTTCTATAACCTTAAGTATAAGGTTGTTGACGACAATAAGATACTCATCAAGAGTAATGATACGGTAGCCATCAAACTCACCATCACTCCCAAAGAGCCTCTGGACAAGCAGTGGTGGTACAGTCCGGCGCAACACATCGCACGGGCACTCATGATGGTGCGTACCATCAACCTCAGCTACCGCAGCCAGTATTCGATGACGCTCCCCGGTTTCCTTCCCAACGTAGGCGATGCCTTCGGTCAGCGCACAGGAGGAGCGATGGCGCCAGGTCTCGACTTTGCCTTTGGCTTCATCGACAACAGTTATCTGCAGAAGAGCTACGAAAACGGATGGTTGATGTGTAACGACAGCATCGCTACTCCGGCCACCACCACAGCCTCTGAGGACCTGCAGCTGAGGATGACACTCGAACCCATACGCGACCTGAAGATCGACCTCAACGCCTCGCGCACGGTCAACAAGTCGCGCTCCATCCAATATATGTATGCCGACATGCCCACCACACAGAGCGGTACCTTCTCCATGACGACCATCAGTCTGAAGAGTGCCCTTGAGGGTATGGGCGATGCCAACAACGGCTATCACTCTGCCTCCTTCGAGAAGTTCTGTCACAGCATAGAGTCATTCCGTCAGCGCGTACAAGCTCGCTATGCCAACACTTACTATCCCGCAGGGGTGACAAGTGGCGACGGAATAGCACTCGGTGGCACTGCCTACAACCCGGAACTGGGCAAGGTGAACGCCTACAGTGCCGACGTGCTCATCCCGGCATTCCTCAATGCCTACACAGGAAGCGGCGGCGGATTGGACATCTTCCCCTCGCTGAAGAAGATGCTGCCTAACTGGACGGTGAAATACACCGGACTGGGTAAACTGCCATGGATAAAAGACCATTTCAAGAGTGTCGAACTCAACCACGGCTACAAGAGTGTCTATGCCGTGGGTAGCTATGCCACCTACAGCACATGGCGCGAATATATGGACGGACTGGGATTCATCACCGATGCCACCACAGGCAACCCCACCCCATCGAGCATGTACAACGTGAGCACGGTGAGCATCAACGAGGCGTTCTCTCCATTGCTTGGTCTCAACGTCACGCTCCTCAACAACCTCTCCTGCAAGGCGGAGTACCGCACCACACGCGTCCTCACCCTCAGCACCACCTCGGTGCAGGTGAACGAGTCGCTGAGCAAAGACTGGGTCATCGGTCTTGGATATAAGATTAGCGACTTCCGACTCTTCGGTGCTTCTTCCTCACGAAAGATTAAGAAAGCACAGGGAGGAAGGGGTAACAAAAATGCTAACGACAACAAAGCAAAGACACAGACGACAGGACGTGGAGGAGTGAACCATGACCTCAACCTGCGTCTCGACATCTCATGGCGTAAACAGGCGGCCATCACACGCGACATCGCGACCATCACGAGTGCAGCGAGCAGCGGCAACTCTGCCTTCAAGCTCTCCTTCATGGCCGACTACACGCTCTCACGCCTGCTCACCCTCAGTGCCTACTACGACCGGCAGACCAACACTCCCCTACTCTCCTCCAGCAGCTATCCCACCACCACCCAAGACTTCGGCTTCAGCCTCAAGTTCTCGCTGACAAGGTAAGGAGAGAGGCTCCATCCTGCCCATCACCTCCTTAGAGATAGAAAACAAAACAGCAAACAGGTCGGTAACCATTGATGACATATTCGCCCTCTCCGGAAATAACCCCGGACTGGCCTTAGCTCAATTGACCGAGGACATCAGGAAAGGGGCATCAGGCGACAACGGATGACCAAGATATAATAACAACAAAAAATGAATAACAAATTATGATTGTAAAGGTTTGTGGACTAAGCGATGGAGAGAACATCAAAGAAGTGATAAAAGCAGGTGCCAACTGGATAGGAATGATTTTCTGGCCCCAGTCACCTCGTTTCGTTTCGATGATACGCTCCTATGCAGGCATCCTGCCCGATAGGGGGTCACTCAATGCGGCAGCTCAATCGAAGGATATCCGACGGGTGGGTGTGTTTGTTGATGAGATGGCACAAAATATCATCACGAGGGTGGTCAACTACAATCTCGACTTCATCCAACTGCATGGCAACGAGGGCATGACGCTCATCGACAATCTGCGAAACACCTTGGTGCCTTCCATCAGAAAGGAACTGGGCATCATCAAGACCATCAGCATCAGCGCTCCCGAAGACTTCCGTCGTTGCGACGACTACGAAGAGGGTATCGACTATTTTCTCTTCGATACCAAATGTGCAGAGAAGGGAGGCAGCGGAAGGAAGTTTGAATGGCAGTGGCTCAACGAGTATCGTGGGCGACGCCCCTTCCTCATCAGTGGCGGCATAGGTCCCGACGATGTCGAAGCAGTGAAAGCCATCACCCATCCACTATGCTATGGAGTGGACATCAACTCAAAGTTTGAGACCTCACCGGGCATCAAAGATGCAGAGGCTGTCAGACAGTTCATTCAAACCATCAACAACAGATAGGTTCTAAGTTTGTCACACTGCTCAACGAGAGCAAGGATGCCGACGAAGCACTCGACAAACTCTTCGATGCCTTAGAGAAATAGCTAAGGTGCATCCTCCTGCAGGACGATGATTCACATAGCCTCAACCTCTTGCAAACACAGAGGTTGGGGCTTTCTTTTTTGGACAAACGAGGGGGATAGTAAAAATATTTATTCATTTTTTTGTCACATTTCATTTTTTTATGTATCTTTGCGCAAAATGGGATGGTAGTTAGTAGATTTCATTCATTTGATAACAAACTATGAAATGGACATCCTCGCTCAAAGAACAGGCAATGAAGAGAATGCTCGGTAACATTGCAGCCGCGAGATATTTAGTAGGAAACTAAGACCCTGGAAAAAACAAAAAATCTGAAATTATATGAAAAGGAAATCATTTATCACGAAGCCAGCAGGTATGCTTAGCATTGCCCTTTCGCTCACCATGTTTACGGCTTGTAACGACAGGACCGATTTCTATGAGGGACCAAGAGACTCCGGTAAGCTTGAGGCGCCACTCGATTTCGATTGGAGCGTTTCTCAGGATATCAATGTCAGACTGAAAAGCGATGTTTCCACCCGCATCTTCCTCTTTGAAGATGCCGATGCTCAGCAAATGATATACAGCAAGGTGCTTGAGGCAGACAAGACAGAGGATCTCACGTTCACCGCCCTTAAAACATTAGAGACAGTTTATCTCGCCTACCTCAACAAAGAGGGCAAGATGACTCTCCGCCCCATCTCACTTGCTCCACAGCAGACAAAAACTCGTGGCGTGACAAGCATCACTGATGAGCTCACCGATGCTGCTGAGATGCTCATCTCCAGCGAAGGCAACAAGTCTGTCACATTTTCTCCCAACAACAGCGTCTATGGTACGGTGTTGTTTGAAGACATGTATCCTGCTATGGGCGACTATGACATGAACGACTTCGTTCTGGGATACAAGAAGCAATACAGTCAGACTGCAACATCAGAGACGCTCACGCTCACCCTGCAGATACGCGCCATCGGTGGTAGCCTGCCTTATGTACCTGGCATAGAACTTAGAGGTCTCGATATCGATGGCATGGAGATAAGTTGGACTACTTCGGATGCCCGTATCTCCGTAGAAAATGTTGCAGAGAATGAAATCAGCGGCACCCCTGTGTTCCGCATCAATGGCGTGGACAAGCTGAAGGATGGCGATATGTTCTATAATGTAGCTATGCCTCTGGTGGCTCAGGAGGCTCTCCCCTATGTCACCATCACGCTCACCCATTCGCTCGACACCAAACCTCTGCTGGACATCAAGGACAAAGACCTCAACTTCTTCATCTATAATACAGAGTCGGGTGTAGAGATTCACGAGAAGAACACCCCTACCACTCGCTTCGCTTCTAACAGCGATGAGAAGAAGTTCCACAAAGAAGGTCTAGTATGGGCTTTCCGCGTTGAGGGTTACATACCACATACTTTGGAGGGAAAGAGGATTGACAAGGCTTTCTCAAAGATTACCAACTGGATGAAGACCAGTGGTGCTGAAGACAACGACTGGCTGAAGAATTTCGACAGCGAGCAAGTGGTTGACTATGCACAGGATGCAGAAGGTGCCACAACCGATGAGCCATATATCAACATCAAGGAGGATGTTGTGGAGGCAACAGCTGAAGGTGGAAAGGTAGAGGTGGTACTCGATGCCAACTGCGATTTCGACGTGAGCTTTGGCGAGAAGGGATGGATCCACGACTTTGAGAAAGAGGACGGCAAACTCATCCTTTATTTCTATAGCAACTACAACGGTGAAGATAAGAATGCTACAGTCACACTCACCCCAACAACCGACATCAGCAAGTCGTTCTCTTTCATGGTGATCCAAAAAACGATGGCCTATACTGGCACGAAGATACAGAGCAACAACGGCTTCCGAAACAATATCGAGAACCTTGTGAAGGCCAACGGAGGAGTGATCGATGATGTGAAGCACATCATCTTCAGAGGAAATGTAGAGAAATATAAGAACTGTGCCAAGGCCGACCTTCCCGTCAATGTATGGGATATCAGCTATGGCAAGTGTACCGATAGAGTGTTTATGGAATGGGATGCTGCTACGGGCACCATCATCGTCTCTACCCCGGGAGCCGTGGTGAGCACCGACGGCACCTGCTCCGGTATGTTCTCGAAATGTACAGGAGTGGAGGACATCGACCTCACAGGGCTCGACACATCAAAGAGCACTCAGATGCAGAACATGTTCATCGGCTGCTCAAGTCTCAAGCATATCGACCTCACCATGCTCAACACTGCCAAGGTGGCAAACATGTCCGGAATGTTCACGCAGTGTGAAAACTTGGAGACGGTCAAACTCACCGGTCTGAACACGTCGAATGTCACGCAGATGAAGAATATGTTCGACCGCTGCTACTCACTCAAGTCGGTTGACCTCAGCACACTGAGCACAGAAAAGGTAACATCGATGTATCGCATCTTCTGGAACTGCCAGTCGTTAGAAGAAGTGAAGATCAATGGTTCCAAGACCTCATTGGGAGCCGACGGAGTGAAGGAGATATTCTGCAACTGCTATGAACTTAAGCGCATCGATCTATCGACCTTCGATTTCCACAATGCCCTCTATCTCAACTCCGCCTTCTGCGGTTGTAAACAGTTGCAGGAAGTGGTGTTTGGAGCGCACAACACCGCTCGTATTCTTGAGTTGAAGAATGCGTTCCAGTATGTAGGCGGCAATGGAGAATTCACTTGCGTCAATGCCGATTTCTCCTCTGTCAACTCTCTGGAGAATGCATTCAAGAATGCTACCGCCACCGCCTTCAACCTCTCTGGTTGGAAGACACCGTCGGTGCAGAGTTTCAACTCTCTCTTCCACAACTGCAGACAAGCCAAGCGCATCGACCTAAGAGGTTGGAGTGCTGAGAGTGTCACCAAAGTCAGCAGCATGTTCAACAGCACTGATGTGGTGGAAGAGATTGATCTTGGTCATGATTTCAACCTGCCCGCCGACTTGAACATGGACTATCTGTTCTATTGCACGGCGAACGTCTCGAAGCATACAGTAGTGAAGTGTTCACGTGCTACCTATGATGCCATCGCTACGCATCTTGCCAACTGCCCATGGACCAACAGCAAGACGTTCATCACACAACGGGGCGAATTCAGTATCTACGACTGATTCAACCATCGATAAATGATGCGAACTCCATAGGATCACGAAGCAGTGACCTATGGAGTTCGCTTTTTCATATATCACAACGAAGACCGATGCAAGTCATCATATTGTCTCTATCAATCATGCGGAATAAACAAAAAGAGTAATTTTTATCAAATATTACGATAAAAAGAGCAGTTTTTCCCGTCTATTCATTGCTTATTTTGTATCTTTGCAGTTGAATCTAAAAACTTTTCTTACTAAACAATCTTATGAAGTATCTACAGTTATTGCTCGTCACCCTTCTTCTGCCCGTTGCATTGTGGGCCGACGGATGGGACACACAGTACAAGCAGATTGAACAAAGCATCAGACAGCCACAGTTTGCTGACCGCGAGTTTAACATCACAAAGTATGGTGCCAAGCCCACAGCTAAGGCAGCAATCAACCAGAAGGCTATCAACAAAGCCATAGAAACCTGTTCTAAGGCAGGTGGAGGTAAGGTGATTGTGCCCGAGGGTACCTTCCTTACCGGTGCCATCACCATGAAGAGTCACGTCAACCTAGTAGTAGAGAAGGGCGCCACCCTGCAGTTTGCCTTTGAGCCCGACCTCTATCCTATCGTGCTCACACGCTGGGAAGGTCTCGACTGCTGGAACCTCTCTCCATGTATCTATGCCTATGGCGAAACCGATATCGCCATCACCGGTGATGGTGTTGTTGACGGTGGCGGAAGTCGCGAGACCTGGTGGCCATGGTGTGGTGCACCCAAATATGGATGGAAAGAAGGTATGATCAGTCAGCGCGGAGGCAGCAGAGCTCGCCTGCTGAAGATGGCAGAAGATGGTGTTGACATGAACGAGCGCCGCTTCACTAAGGAAGATGGTCTGCGTCCACAGCTCATCAACTTCAACAAGTGTGACGGCATCCTCATCGAGAATGTCACCTTGCTGCGCTCACCTTTCTGGGTCATCCATCCCCTGCTCTCAAAGAACATCACCGTGCGCGGTGTACATATCAACAACGACGGACCTAACGGCGACGGATGCGACCCTGAGTCGTGTGACGGCGTGCTGATAGAGAACTGCTTCTTCAACACTGGCGACGACTGTATCGCTATCAAGAGTGGAAGAAACAACGATGGACGTCTCTGGAACAAACCCAGTGAGAACATCATCATCCGCAACTGTGAGATGCAAAACGGACACGGTGGTGTGGTGATAGGAAGTGAAATCTCTGGCGGATGCCGCAACGTATATGCAGAGAACAACAAGATGGACAGTCCTAACCTCGACCGCGTAGTACGAATCAAGACCAACACCTGCCGTGGCGGTGTGATAGAGAATATCTATGCCAGAAATATCGAGGTGGGGCAGTGCGGTGAGTCGGTACTGAAAATCAACCTCGACTATGAACACAACGAGATATGCTGCCGTGGTTTCCTGCCCACGGTGCGCAACGTCAACCTCGACAATGTGACCTGCCAGAAGAGTACCTATGGCGTGCAGATTATCGCCCTCGACACCTGCGTAAACGTCTATGACATCCACGTCAACAACTGTAAGTTTAATGGTGTAGCCAAAGGCAACTTCATGTCTGGAAAGACCCGCAACATCACCTTCAACAACCTCTATATCAATGGTGGACTGGTATTGCAGGAGTTCCCCTACAAAAACTACAGCGAATGGATGACCGCTTCAGAGATGAAGCGCAACCCTCTCTCTTATATGCTCGACTTCAGCAAACATCCTAAGTGGAGCTATGTGATGGGTATAGAACTCGAAGCGATGCTCGACACCTATAACAGATATGGCAACGAAGACATCAAGCGCTACTGCCAGCTCTATACCGACACGATGATCAACGAGAACGGGGTTATCAGAGGCTATCGTCTGGAAGACTATAACCTCGACCAGATCCGTACAGGACACTTCGTAGCAAGGATGTATCAGCAGTATCCAGAGAAAAAGAATCTCAAAGCTCTGCAGACACTCATGAAACAGTTGGAGAAACAGCCACGCACCAACGAGGGCGTCTATTGGCACAAGGCCATCTACTCCTATCAGGTGTGGCTCGACGGTATCTTCATGGGCCTGCCCTACTATGCACTCACAGCCAACATGCTACTCAAAGACAAGAAGGCACAGAAAATCTATGACGACGCTGTCAATCAGATAAAGAAGACCTACGAGCGTACACTCGACCCCAAGACAGGACTCAACCGTCATGCCTGGGATGAGACCAAGGAGATGTTCTGGGCAGATAAGGAGACAGGACTCTCTCAGCACTGCTGGGGCAGAGCTCAGGGATGGTACACCATGGCACTCATCGAACTGCTCGACGCACTGCCTGCCAACTACAGCCGCCGCGGAGAGGTTATCGCACTGCTGAAAAAAGACTTAGATGCTGTCATCAAATGGCAGGACAAGCAGAGTGGAGTGTGGTATCAGGTGATGGACAGTCCTAAGCGCGAAGGCAACTACCTCGAAGCTACCTGCTCTTCAATGTTTGCCTACGCCCTGCTCAAAGCCTACCGCAAGGGCTATGTAGGTGCCAAATATCGTGATGCGGGTATCAAAGCCTACCGTGGCATCATCAACAACTTCATCCGCGTGAATGCTGACAAGACCATCTCACTTACCAACTGCTGCGCCGTGGCAGGACTGGGTCCGGGGATGAGCGACAAGGTGAAGGCTGCCACTGATAAATATGGCATGAAGCTCAAAGAGAACAAACGAAGAGATGGTTCATACAACTACTACCTCAGCGAACCGATAAGAGACAACGATGCCAAGGGGGTAGGTCCTTTCATCTGGGCCTCACTCGAAATGGAATCGTTGGGCTACGACACAGGCAACTCTACAGCGAGTATCGACAGACAGGCAGTAGTGACAAGAAACAACCCTATCATAAGAGAAGCCAACACTTTGGCTTCTCTTTCTATTGGAAACGGACACTTCGCTGCCACCGTGGATGTGACGGGACTGCAGAGCTATCCTGAGGAGTATGCTGCCGGTGTGCCGCTGACAACGATGAGCGACTGGGGATGGCACTCTTTTGTGAATACCGACAAACTCACTCCTGAAGAGTCGCAGCGCAAGATGAACCTCGGACATGGTCAGGATGAGGTTTATGCCGTGGAATATAAAAAGGGGGGCAGGGCACAACAGGCCACCAACTATTTCAGAGTGAACCCTCACCGACTAAATCTCGGTGTCATCGGACTGCAACTTACCGATGCTGAGGGTAAGCGCATCGCCCTCAATGAGCTGAAGGACATCCGTCAGGAGTTGAAGCTGTGGGATGGCATCATCGAGTCAAACTATACCGCTGCCAACGAGAAGATGGAGGTGACCACCGCCTGTCTGCCTCAGGAAGATGGGTTCTTCGCACGCATCAAGTCGCCCCTCTTGGAGAAAGGGCAGGCAAAGGTCGTTGTTCGTCTGCCCTACCCCACAGGAAATCATTCCGATGATGCTGCCGACTGGAAGAAACAGGACAGACACCATGCTGAGATTGTGGGCAACGACAAACAATGGGCGACCATCGCTCACACCATCGATGCCACCACCTATTTCATCACACTGAGATGGGAGGGAAATGCTACCTTGGAGAAACAGGAGAATGGTGCGTTCGTGCTCTCTACACAAGGGGATGTGCTCACATTCAGCGCCGCCTATCATGCACGACAGAACAGGATGAAACCCCAACCTTTTGAATATGACCAGGCACTGAAAGCCACGATGAAACAATGGCCGCGATTCTGGAACGAAGGAGGATTTGTGGACTTCGGCGAATGTAAGGACCCGAGAGCGGCAGAACTGGAACGCCGTGTGGTTCTCTCCCAGTATCTCACTGCCATCAACTGTAGCAATGCCACCCCGCCACAGGAGACGGGACTGACCTATAACTCGTGGTTTGGACGTCCTCACTTGGAGATGACTTGGTGGCACGCTGTCGATTTCATGCTGTGGAACAGACACAAGGCTGTGGAGCCGATGCTCAAATGGTATGAAGAGGTGGCACTGGCACCTTCGGAGAAGATTGCAGAACGTCAAGGGTTCAAGGGGGCACGGTGGATGAAGATGACTGACCCTTGGGCAGGAGAGGCTCCATCGAACACAGGCTCCTTCCTGATTTGGCAACAGCCACATTATATCTATATGGCCGAAGAGATGTACCGCAACAACCCGTCGAAGGAGACGCTCCAACAATATGGTAAGGGAGTGGAAGAGACCGCCCTGTGGATGGCTGACTATGCACAGCACTGCGCTCCCAAGAAGGGAGACATCAAACTCTTCGGACAGACAGCCATGCAGGAGTCGATGTCGAAAGACTTCTCCTATTGGCATCCCTTCGAGCAAGCGTACTGGGTCTATGGACTAAGGGTGGCGCAACAGTGGCGCACCCGTCAGGGACTGGCTCCTAACACGCACTGGGAGGAGCTCATCAGCAGAATGGCACCCTTGGCAGAGAAAGCCGGCATCTATACCGCCGGCGAACCACTGAAGGCTTTTGACAAAGAGGCTAAGACATCAACCTTCAACCCTTATGTAGCTGCTGAGATGAGTGGTAGCAAACAGATCTCTAAAGATGATTTCGAACTCAAGTCGAGGAGCGACCACCCCGCCGTTCTCGGTGCCTGCGGTCTCCTCCCCTCTACCCCACTCTATGACAAGGATAAGATGACGACCACACTCAACTGGGTGATGGACAACTGGGAATGGGAATCGACATGGGGATGGGACTATGGTATGATAGCAATGTGTGCTGCCCGTCTCGGCATGGGAGAAAGAGCCATCGAGGCACTGCTCATCGGCAAAGGCAAGAACACCTACCTGCCCAATGGACACAACTTCCAGGAGTCAAAACGTCTGCGTCTCTATCTTCCTGGTAACGGAGCCTTACTCACCGCTGTGGCTATGATGTGCGCCGGATGGGATGGATGTGAGGATATCAATAACCCAGGATTCCCACAGGACGGCAACTGGAAGGTGCGCTGGGAAGGACTAAACAGGATGCAATAACAAGACAGAAGAGCGCTAATACGCTAAGAACAACTCAACAACATACTACAAAGAATTATGAAGAAAACTATTCTTTCATGGGCGATGATGGTCTCTTCCATCGCTGCCCAAGCACAGACTCCTGCCTTCCCCGGAGCAGAGGGCTTCGGACGATATACTACAGGAGGAAGAGGTGGAAAGGTCTATCATGTCACCAACCTCAAGGACAGCGGAACTGGCTCGCTGAGATGGGCTCTCTCGCAGAGTGGAACCAAAACCATCGTCTTCGACGTGAGCGGATATATCGACCTTAAGTCGCAACTTAACGTCACCTCTAACACCACCATCGCCGGACAGACAGCACCTGGCGATGGCATCACCTTGCGCTACCACACCCTCTACTTCGGTAAGTGCGACAATGTGATAGTGAGATTCATACGCAGCCGTCGCTCTCAGATAAAGGATGTGAACGATGGTGCCGACGCTACCTGGGGACGCCAGAGGAAGAACATCATCATCGACCACTGCTCCTTCTCGTGGAGCATAGACGAGGTGGCATCGTTCTACGACAACAGAAACTTCACCATGCAGTGGTGTAACGTGACAGAGGGATTGGCTAATCCCGGTCACTCCAAAGGTGAGCACAGCTATGGTGGCATCTGGGGAGGTAAGGATGCCTCCTTCCATCACAACTTCATCGCTCACGTGCAGAACAGAGCGCCTCGCTTCTGCGGTGCCCGCTACAACTGGGATGGCTACGACCAGACGAAATACTGCTCATCGATAGAGGCTGAGCGTGTTGACTTCCGCAACTGTGTCATCTACAACTGGGGCAAGGGCAACGGCTGCTATGGGGGCACAGGCGGTGGAAACATCAACATCGTCAACAACTACTATAAGGCCGGTCCGGGCACAGCCAACAAGACCACCGTCACTACGGTGTCGGTGGCCTCAGATGGCAATGCCAAAGACAGCCCGTTCATGGGCTACTCCTGCCGTTACTACATCAACGGCAACTATGTGACGGCGGCCTCCAAGCCTGAGAACTATGACTGGAGCGGTGTGAAATATGATGCCGGTCTCTCAAGCATCAACGACGAACGCTATATCCCTGATGCCGACCACAACTTTGGTGACAAGGTGGACTATGTGAAGAACAGTAGCGGTGTGGACTGCGTGAAACTGAAGATGGATGAGCCTATCGAAGCCGGTGAGGTGACCACCCACAAGGCGCAGACGGCCTATGAGAAGGTGGTGGCCTATGCAGGTGCCTCGCTCTCGCGCGACGATGTGGACAAACGTTATGTCAAAGAGGTGACCTCGGAGACAGTGACCTATACGGGGTCCACCTCTCTGACGGCAGGCATCATCGACATCATCAACGACCCTGCCGGAACGGAAGATGAATTCACGGCAAGCTTTCCCACACTGAAGGAGGAGTCGAGAGCAACAGATTTCGACACGGATGGTGATGGTATGCCCGATGCCTGGGAGACGGCTAATGGTCTTGATCCCAACAAAGCATCCGACGGCAAAACAAAGACCTTAGACAGTGAGGGGAATTACACGAATCTTGAGGTTTATCTCAACAGTTTGGTACAGGAGGTGATGCTGGCAGGCAATGCTGATGCTATCAATGAGGTGAAGGAGTACTATCCTGCCTATACCAAGGAAGACGGTACTGCTGTGGCAGCTATCAATGGTAAGGAGACTGGTATTAAGGAGGTGAGCAACAACGCAAGCCACAGAGCACAGGACAACACTTACTACTCTCTGCAAGGACAGCCCATCGCCCACCCTACCCATGGCATCTATATCCTTAACGGGAAGAAGGTGGTAGTGAAATGACAGTCACCGGGAGACTGGAAAATAAACCGCCAGTTGAGCTATAAAAAACCGCCGGCGTTTTTTGAAAAGCCGGCGTTTTTTTTTGCTATCATGCGCATGAAAAATTGCTATCATGCGTATGAAAATCTATCGGTATTCAATCCTTCTTTCCCAACTTACCTGTCTGCTCAGCGGCCTTTTCACCTAACTTGGTTGCTTGCCCCTTGACCTTGTTGATAAGCGGAGCCCAGTTGAAGTTGCGCATCAGACCGGTGATGGTCTCGATGGTCATGATGAACACGGCAGTGAAACAGAAGATGATGACACCGACAACAACCAATCCCACCTTGAGGGCAATGACAATGATATTCATGACATTAGCCTCTCGCTCCGTGCTCGTCGCACCGTTGGAATATTGATACTTGACAATATTGTCGGGCAGGAGATTCATGGCCAATCCCGTACCAAAGAAGAAGACAGCCGCACGATAGCCCCACTTCTGCAGGGTATTCATGATACTATGCTGACGGCGATGGCGGGTAATCATATAACCATAGGCATAGCCGGAGATGATGTAAAGCGGAATGAGGATGACCAGATAGATGATCCATCCCGTGGTGGTACTCTTAGAGCTCTCATGTCTCTTCAGTGTCCCTCCCACATCTTCGAGGGCCAGTTTCTTGATGTCCTCGAAGCCCATCTTTGACTGCTCATCAAACTTGGTTCTGTACTCCTTGGCACGTTCCTCACTATCCTTGGCAGCCTTCAGATACCACTCCTTCCTTTTATCGGTAGTGGCAGTATCTGCACGCAGGCGATATTCTTTTACTCTATCCAAAGAACTCAGCTCTTCGTATTTCGCTTTGTTCAGCAGATAGGCCTTATACCACTTGGCATTGCGCAGACGGATCCTGTAATAAGACTGATAGTCGCCGTAGCTGTTGCTTTTCACCTGTTTGTAGGTGATGGTGGTGTCACACTCCACCCAGTTTTCAACCGAGGCAACCACCTCCTTGGCTGCTTTCACATCCTCTTCATTATCATTGTTGAAATACCAGAAGATGGCCACCGAGAGGAGTGCACCGGCAATGAGCGACCATTTCCAGGTCTTATGGCGTTTGCGTGACCATTCTGTGATATCACGCAGTTCGGCCAAACGCTCATTGAAGTCGGCATCACGCTGACTGCCTGCTTCCTTCTCGGCCTCATCCATGAGCGCATCCATCTTGTCGGTCTCCTCCAATGAGGTGGGATAGACATTTTCCCAGTCGGTACTCCCAGCCTTGATGTCACGATCCTTGACATGTTTAGAAGTAAAGAGTGCTTCATCGAGCAATTCCCATGCTTTGGTACTAGTTTGATTCTCTTCCATAGGATAAAAAGTAAAAAAATGAATAATAAGGCTTATCGTTTACAAATATATACATTCTTTATATAACATCCAAAATTTTGAGGAAAATTATGCAAGTAATGTATGAACGGATAAAATTCGACGAACTCAAGTTAATGTCATACAATAATGTGGTGCATCACACAAGAGTGATACACCACATTATTATATATAAGAAGAAGGGACTTGTTTACTCCGCTATTGATTGCGGTTATTGAGAGCAAGTCCCTTCCACTGTTGTCAGATTACTTCAACTGAGCACCGGTAACAGAATAGTTCACGCCATTCTTAACAATCACGATGCGGTTGTTCTTGATCATCTTAGCGGTCTTAACTACAGTGTTCTCACCCTTAACGTTGTTGATACCTACAGATGTTACAGGAGTAATCGTGATAGAAGAGATAAGGATATTACCTGTTCCAGAGAACTTCTTGAAGGTGTGGATACCAGAACCAAGGCCAAACTTGATCTCATTTCCAGGAAGAGTCTCAATCACGTTGCCATCAGCATCGGTGATGTTGGTATCAACGAGGATGTCATCACTACCATAATTAACACCATCAACATTCACCTTGCACTGACGGTTTTTGGCATCCTCATCATCAATGTTCTTACAAGCGTTCTTTGAGCAGATCACGTGAACGTTTACAGAGTCACCCTCAGCTACATTGAATGAGATGTTGGTATTGTTCATCTTGATGTAAGCCTCCTGACCGGTAGGAACCTGATACTGAGCTGCGTCAGAAACATTTGCGATAGCACCAAACTCGAGGTTCTTAACGAAGAAGTCCATCTTGTCGGCAGAAATTTCGCCACCCTCAATCATATATACAGTACCAGTTGTTGAAGTAGCTGTAGCCTCCTCATCAACAACGGCAGTACCTGCTGTTACGGCAATCACCTTCTTCTCCTTGATGGGGTTGAGAACATATACATCTTTTGAAGTAAATGCACTCTCGAATGTAGCATAAGAACCGTTGACAATCTTAGACATTGCAGTTACTGTAGCTGACTCTGTCAGCGTGACAGAGCTACCCTCGGTGTATATAGTATCTGCACCATACTTGTAGAAGTTCTTGGCACCCTCATACTCAGATGAGATAGTCACGTTACCACCCTCAGCAGTGATAGTAGGAGCTTTGAAAGAGAATGATACGATACCATCGTTGTCAGCACCTGGGCAAATACCAAGATCGGTCCATGCCTGGAACTTAACTGTCATATCCTTGTAGCACTTGATAGGTTCGGTATATTTCTTGCTCTCTGCTGTAGGTGCGGTACCATCGGTAGTATAGGTAACTACAGTAGGAAGAACTGTTCCCATCAGCTCGTAAGTATTAGGCTTACAAACAACCTCACGATACCACAGGCCATCAGCGAAGGTCTGAGGACCAACCTTTACAGAAGGAGTACCAGGAGCCTCGTTAGCCTCAACGATGATGTAAGAAATGTAGTAGTCACCACCTTTCGAACCAATGTAGATAGTCATATCGTCTGGAGCAACCCAAGAGA
>JAHAZN010000015.1 GCA_018385335.1 Prevotella sp. | reverse complement strand
AAGCCCGCTTGCGCCGATGGTACTGCAATGCAATGTGGGAGAGTAGGAGGCCGCCTTTTTTTGAACTTGCCTTGTGACAGTAGTGTCATGAGGCAAGTTTTTTTATGTCCTTTTGCTTGAGAATAGGATAATGTATGTATCTTTGCAATTAAATATTACAAATGATGCAGTGGACTGACCGTGTTAGACAGGTGAAGATAGTGCTGGTGGTGATTGCAGTGGTGATTGCAGTGGCCTCACTCCTTGTGTCTCATCTGCTGGTCTCCGACCTAAAGAAGGAGGAAAGGAATAAGATGGAGGTGTGGGTTCAGGCACTCAACACATTGAATAATGCAGATGAGACGACAGACCTGACGCTTGCTTTGAGTGTTATTCAAGGTAATAATACGATACCAGTGGTTGTGCTTGATGCACAGGGAGAGGTGATGGACTATCGTAATCTTGACATTAAGGAACGTAATGCTTCCGATTCGATAAGGGTGATCAGAGAAGAGGGAGAACGGATGCGAAAGGCAGGTAGATATATCCGTATTGATCTTGGAGAGGACGCTGGAGAGAGCGACAATTATCAGTTGGTGTGTTATGACGAGTCGCTGATGTTGAAACGCTTGGCCTCCTATCCCTATGTGCAGCTTGGCGTGGTGATGATTTTCGTTGTTGTTGCAATCTTTGCCCTCCTGTCGTCGAAACGTGCCGAGCAGAACAAGGTATGGGTAGGATTGTCTAAGGAGACAGCTCATCAGTTGGGTACCCCTATCTCCAGTCTGATGGCTTGGGTGGAGATACTCAAGGAGAGTTATCCTGATGATCAACTGATACCTGAGATGGATAAGGATGTAAAACGATTGGAGAGGATAGCAGAGCGATTTTCGAAGATAGGTTCAATACCTGAGCCCGTAGAGACAGGAATGGTTGAGGTGCTGAAGAGAGTGGTGGATTATATCGACCGCAGAACCTCGTCGAAGGTGTGTATTCACCAGGATTATCCTGTTTATAATATCAAGGCAAGGGTCAATGCTTCACTCTTTGAGTGGGTTGTTGAGAACCTCTGTAAGAATGCTGTTGATGCCATGGAAGGCAGTGGAGATATCTGGCTCTCGTTGCATGAACAGGGAGCTTGGGTTGTGGTGGAAGTGAGAGATAATGGCAAAGGTATTCAGAAGAAAGACCTGAAGAATGTTTTTAAACCCGGTTTCACGACAAAGAAAAGAGGGTGGGGCTTAGGACTCTCACTGGCGAAACGTATTATCGAAGAGTATCATGGAGGACGGATATATGTAAAGAGTTCGGAGGTGGGAAAGGGTACTACCTTCCGTATAGAATTGAAAAATTGAGCGTATTCTCTGCGATAACTATAATTGATAGCGACTATTCAGCCCTTTAGGAGGGCGTTTGATGTTAAAAAAATAGTATATTGTTGCTATTATCGGAAAAATATTTGTAACTTTGCACCCCGAAATGTGTAGTTTAGGTAAGCTCCATATCGATCTGAAGGCATTGAAGGTGGATGATGTGCATCAGGACTTTCAATTGAACAATGACTTTTTTAAGGCATTGGAAGAGGCTGAGGTGGAGCAGGGCGACGTAAAGGTGGCGCTGGATATCCATCGTACTACCGATAGGTTGTTTGACTTGAACTTCCATTTGGAAGGAAACGTAGTGGTGAAATGTGACCGTTGTCTTGATGACATGGTACAGCCGATAAAGACGGATGGCCGTCTCTGCGTGAAACTTGGAGAAGAATACTCAGAAGAAGACGACCTCGTCGTTGTTGATGAGAGCGAAGGCTGCATTGACCTGGCGTGGTTTGTTTACGAATTTATAGCTTTGAATATCCCCATTAAGCACGTTCATGCACCTGGTAAATGCAATCGTGTGATGATAGACATGCTGGAAAAGCACTCAGCCACCCGAAGTGGTGATGAGGATAATGAGAAGCCCATAGATCCGAGATGGAGTGGATTATTGAAATTAAAAGAAACAAAAGATTAAACATTTACAATTATGGCACATCCTAAAAGAAGACAGTCGAAGACTCGTACACTTAAGAGAAGAACTCATGACAAGGCAGTAGCTCCTACACTTGCTGTATGTCCAAACTGTGGCGCGTACTATGTATATCACACGGTATGTCCTACCTGTGGATATTACAGAGGAAAGGTGGCTATTGTTAAGGACGAGGTGGTAGAATAATGGAGAGAATAAACGCGATAATCACTGGTATCGGAGGTTATGTTCCCGATTATGTCCTCACCAATGAGGAACTGTCGAGAATGGTTGACACGAATGATGAGTGGATTATGACGCGTGTTGGTATCAAGGAGAGAAGAATCCTAGCAGAGGAAGGTCTCGGTACGTCGTATATGGCGCGCAAGGCAGCTAAACAGCTCCTCAAGAAGACAGGTGTGGATCCTGATACTATCGATGCAGTCATCGTAACCACCTCTACCGCTGATTATAAGTTTCCTTCCACAGCCTCTATCGTACTAGGTAAACTGGGACTTAAGAATGCTTTCGCATTCGATTATTGGGCAGCTTGCTGCGGTTTTCTATATACCTTAGATACTGCTGCCGCGATGATTCAGAGTGGCCGATACAAAAAGATTATTGTCATCGGTGCTGATAAGATGTCGTCGGTGGTGGATTATAAGGATCGCAGTACGTGTCCGCTATTTGGAGATGGAGCAGCAGCAGTGTTGCTCGAGGCAACGACGGAACAGAACATCGGTGTGATGGATTCTTATTTCCGTACAGATGGAAAGGGACTTCCTTTCCTGCATCTCAAGGCAGGTGGCTCGGTTTGTCCTCCATCTCATTTCACCGTTGATCATCGTCTGCATTACCTTTATCAAGAGGGACGTACGGTGTTCCGTTATGCCGTGACCAACATGAGTGATGACTGCGCACTGATAGCAGAGAGAAATGGTCTGACAAAGGATAATATCGCTTATGTGGTGCCTCACCAGGCTAATATGCGAATTATCGAGGCTGTAGCAAAGCGTCTGGACCTGCCCATGGATCATGTGATGGTGAACATAGAGCACTTTGGTAACACAAGTGCTGCTACCATCCCCCTGGCACTCTGGGAGAATGAGCAACATCTGAAGAAGGGAGATAACCTTATTCTCACCGCCTTCGGTGCTGGATTCGTTCATGGTGCGTCCTACTATAAGTGGGCATATAACGGCTCTGAGGTTGCATCAGCAGTGAAGTAACTGAGAGCTCACCGATAATAAAGAATGGCGCGTCCCTCTGTCAAGTGTGAGGATGCGCCTTTCTTTTCATAATAAATGACAATGGCAAAGATATGCATAAGGCAGGATTTGTAAACATCGTAGGCAATCCCAATGTAGGGAAATCGACGCTGATGAATCAGTTGGTTGGTGAAAGGATAAGTATTGCTACCTTTAAGGCGCAGACGACACGTCACCGCATCATGGGTATTGTGAATACACCGGAGATGCAGATAGTGTTCTCTGATACTCCTGGTGTGCTTAAACCCAACTACAAACTGCAGGAGTCGATGCTGGCCTTCTCAGAGTCGGCATTGAAGGATGCTGATGTGCTGCTTTATGTGACCGATGTTGTGGAGAATCCTGAGAAGAACAAGGATTTCCTTGACAAGGTGTCGAAGATGGATGTGCCGGTGTTGCTGCTCATCAACAAGATAGACCAGACCGACCAGAAGAATTTGGGAAATATCGTGGAACGATGGCATGGGCTACTCCCTAATGCAGAGATTCTGCCTATCTCTGCTCTGAATAAGTTTGGCACCGACCTGCTGCTGAAGCGTATTCAGGAACTGTTGCCTGACAGTCCGCCCTATTTCGATAAAGACCAGTTGACGGACAAACCTGCAAGGTTCTTCGTCAGCGAGATAATAAGAGAGAAGATACTCCTCTATTATGACAAGGAGATACCCTATTCTGTAGAGGTGAGCGTACAGCAGTTTAAGGAGACCAACGACAGGATACATATCAACGCTGTCATCTTTGTAGAACGTGAATCGCAGAAAGGTATCATTATCGGACATCAGGGTGTAGCCTTGAAGAAGGTGAGTACAGAGAGCAGGAAGACACTGGAGAAGTTCTTTGGAAAACATATCTTCCTTGAGGTCTTTGTCAAGGTAGATAAGGACTGGAGAAGTTCTAAGAAAGAGCTTGACAGCTTTGGATATAATCCAGAGTGAGTGAGAGGAATAGCGTAGTGAATACGACTTATGTTTAACAAACAAGAAACAAGAGAATTATGGCATTAGTAGCGATAGTAGGACGCCCCAATGTGGGCAAATCGACCCTTTTTAATCGTCTGACAAAGACCCGTAGCGCCATCGTTAGCGAAGAGGCGGGTACCACGCGTGACCGTCAGTATGGAAAATGTGAGTGGTGTGGCAAGGAATTCTCTGTGGTTGACACAGGAGGATGGGTGGTTAACTCGGATGATATCTTTGAGGAAGAAATAAGGAAACAGGTGATTATCGCCACGGAAGAAGCTGACCTCGTGCTGTTCCTGGTGGACGTGATGAATGGTGTGACCGACCTGGATACCGATGTTGCCCAGATCCTAAGGCGCACTAAACTACCCGTGATTCTCGTAGCAAATAAGGCTGATAATAATGATATGCAGTATTATGCTGCTGACTTCTATCGACTGGGTATAGGAGATCCTATCTGTGTGAGCGCAGCCACGGGAAGTGGTACGGGTGACCTGCTTGATATGGTGCTCGATAGATTGAAGGATGAGAAGGGTGAAACGCTGGAGGAGGGAATACCCCGTTTTGCTGTAGTGGGACGCCCTAATGCCGGAAAGAGTAGCATCGTGAATGCCTTTATTGGCGAAGAGAGGAATATCGTGACGGAGATAGCTGGAACAACGCGCGACAGCATCTATACAAGATATGATAAGTTTGGATTCGATTTCTACCTTGTTGATACAGCCGGTATAAGAAGGAAGAACAAGGTGACGGAGAATCTGGAGTTCTATAGCGTGATGCGTGCTATCCGTTCGATAGAGAACAGCGATGTCTGCATCTTGATGTTGGATGCCACAAGAGGTATAGAAGCTCAAGATATGAATATCTTCCAGCTGATACAGCGTAATAACAAGAGTCTGGTGGTGGTTGTCAATAAGTGGGACTTGGTGGAGGATAAGTCGCAGAAGAGTATCAACACCTATATAGAGGCTATTAAGGGAAGGATGGCTCCTTTTGTGGATTTCCCCATTATCTTTGCTTCTGCGCTTACCAAGCAGCGTATCTTCAAAGTGTTAGAGACAGCCAAGGAGGTGTATCTCAACAGAAAGGTGAAGATAGGTACATCGAAGCTCAACGAGGTGATGCTACCGTTGATAGAGGCTTTCCCACCTCCTTCAATCAAGGGTAAATACATTAAGATAAAGTATGTGTCGCAGTTGCCTAACACACAGATACCTTCCTTTGTGTTCTATGCGAATCTTCCACAGTATATCAAGGAACCCTATCGCCGTTTCCTGGAGAATAAGATACGTGAGAACTGGCAACTGACAGGTTCACCTATTAACATCTTCATCCGACAGAAATGAGAAAGTCTTGCGTGATAGGCTGTCTTAGCTTTCTCCTGTTCTTCTGTGCCTGTGGCGAAGATAGACGCGTTGAGGATGTTGTGGCAGCGCAGGCAAGGGAGTATTATGACTGCCTGTTGAGGGGTGATTATGAATCATTTCTCGAGGGGGTCAGTGAGGTGGACAGTATGCCTGCCGATTATCGTGAGCAGTTGCTGACCAATGTGAGTCATTTTATGGGTCAGCAGAAAAAGGAACATAAGCACATCGAGAGGGTAGAGGCACTGAAAGCCGTTGTCGATACCGCTACACATCAAGCTACCGCCTTCTTGCTCTTATGCTTTGGCGATAGCGTAAGAGAGGAGGTGGCGGTGCCTTTGATAGAGTGTCGCGATGGCAGATGGAGAATGAGATGAAGAGAAAACCAGGGGGTTAAGACTGGCGATGAAGACGGTCCATCTCCGATTGCTTCATCCTTTTCAGCAAATCACTGGCAAAGATGAAGTCGGTGAGTTTCTCATTGGTGGAAGTCATGATATCCTTGCTTTGTCCCTGCCATTCCTTTTCTCCTTGATAGATGAAGATAATGTTCTCACCGATACCCATCACTGAGTTCATGTCATGCGTATTGATGATGGTGGTGATGTTATACTCTTGTGTGATGCTGTGAAGGAGATCGTCGATGACGAGTGATGTCTTGGGGTCAAGGCCTGAGTTAGGCTCGTCGCAGAACAGGTATTTGGGGTTGAGTGCTATAGCCCTTGCGATGGCCACACGTTTCTGCATACCACCGGAGATCTCTCCAGGAAACTTCTGTTCGGCTCCAAGAAGATTTACTCGGTCGATGCAGGTCTGAGCCCGTCTCACTCTCTCGCGGTAATTCATGTTGGAGAACATATCCAAGGGAAACATCACATTCTCTAACACCGTGAGTGAGTCGAAGAGGGCTGCACTCTGAAAGATCATTCCCATCTCACGACGGAGGAGAATCTTCTCTTTCTTAGTCATTGCCACAAAATCTCGTCCGTCGTAAAGAATTGTACCTTGGGTGGGAGTGAGCAGGCCAACGAGATTCTTCATCAATACGGTTTTTCCACTACCACTCTGTCCGATGATAAGATTGGTCTTACCATTCTCAAATGTTGTAGAGATGTTTTTCAATACATCTTTATCATCGAAGGACTTGCAAAGATTGTTAATTTCTATCATGACAGTAACTGAGTTAAGAAGACATCGCTGCAAAGAATCAGTACGCTGGAACTCACTACGGCATCGGTGGATGCCTTACCGACATTGACGGAACCTCCCTCGACGGTGTAGCCGAAATAAGAAGGAACACTGGAGATGATAAAGGCAAAGACCGTGCTTTTGATGATACTCATCCAGATAAACCACTGATTGAAATTGTGTTGCAGACCTAAGGTGAGGTCTTCGGGTGGAAGTACATGACCGATATATGCTGTTGCATAGGCTCCGAGGATACCAGTGGCTGAGGAGAAGATGACAAGGAAGGGCATGATGGTAATCATACCAAGAATCTTTGGGAGAATGAGATAGCTGGCTGAGTTGACACCCATGATGTCGAGGGCATCGATCTGCTGCGTGACGCGCATCGTACCTATCTCTGAGGCGATGTTGCTTCCTACCTTTCCCGCAAGGATAAGACACATGATGGAGGAAGAGAACTCCAGAAGCATAATCTCACGTGTGGTGTAGCCTGTAACCCAACGTGGCATCCACGGACTTTGGATGTTGAGCTTCATCTGGATACAGATGACTGCACCAATAAAGAAAGAGATAAGCAGGACGATGCCTATCGAGTTGACACCCAACTGCGCCATCTCTTTGATGTACTCCTTAAAGAACATGCGCATGCGCTCCGGACGGGAGAATGTCCGTCCCATAAGTATGAGGTAGCGACCAAGCGTGTTAAGCCATTTATGAATGAGCATAATAATCGGTTTTGACTGCAAATTTACGCAAAAAGCATAAAAAACTGCAAAGGGAGTGATAGTTTTTCGTTTTATCAACAATATTCTGCTGAATTTTAGTATTTTTGCATCGAAAACAGATGTTTATGAGTGAAACAGAGATGAATGTATCCTTGGAAGAGACCAAACCAGAAGGGATGGTGTTGAGAACCGAGGGCTTAGTGAAAAGATATGGCAAACGAACGGTGGTGAACGATGTGTCGATCAATGTTCGCCAAGGAGAGATAGTGGGATTGCTCGGACCCAATGGAGCTGGAAAAACCACCTCTTTCTATATGACTACAGGACTGATTGTGCCCAACGCAGGCAAAATCTTTCTGGATGATCTGGATATCACCAACTATCCCGTATATAAGAGAGCAAGGGCAGGAATAGGTTATCTGGCGCAGGAGAACAGCGTGTTTAGAAAGTTGAGCGTAGAGGATAATATCATGGCTGTGCTTGAGATGACTGGCAAACCAAGAAAATACCAGTTGGAGAAGTTGGAACAACTCATCGCTGACTTCAGTCTTCAGACAGTGAGGAAGAATAAAGGAGACCGATTGTCGGGTGGAGAGAGACGACGCACGGAGATAGCAAGGTGTCTGGCTATCAATCCGAAGTTTATTATGCTTGACGAACCTTTTGCAGGTGTTGACCCTATTGCTGTGGGAGAGATACAGAAGGTGGTGTGGGAGCTAAAATATCGAAATATTGGTATCTTGATAACCGACCATAATGTGCATGAGACATTGAGCATTACCGACAGAGCCTACCTGCTGTTTGAAGGACGTATCTTGTTTCAGGGAGTGCCTGAGGTGCTGGCGGAGAACAAGATTGTAAAAGAGAAGTATCTGGGTACCGACTTCGTATTGAGAAAGAAGGATTTCCAGTTGGACAAATAATAAATGAGGGCTGTGCCCTGTCAATAAGGTGACAGTGTACAGCCCTCAGTGTGTTTGCTCGATATAATAGGGTTCGACGAATGATGATTATTCAAAGTAATAGAGGAATGTGGCGACACCCTCCAGTGCTTTCTTCTTCTGATCCTTGATCTCTATGGCAAACTTGATTTCAGCCTTCACTGTGCCGCGGAGGTTGGCGATGCCGATGAGGTCGGTGACCAAGCGGATGCTTTCGCCCGATTTTACTGCCTGACCGAATTTCATCTTGTCCATGCCGTAATTGACCATCATCTTGAGGTTGTTGACCTCGATGATCTGGTTCCACAAATAGGGAAGCATGGAAAGGGTGAGATAGCCATGGGCAATGGTTGTCTTAAAGGGACTCTCCTCCTTGGCCTTTGCTACATCAACATGAATCCACTGGTGGTCGAGCGTGGCATCGGCAAAGAGATTGATGCGCTCTTGTGAGAGTTCTACATAATCAGATTCTCCCAGACGTTTGCCCAGCATAGCGGCAAACTCTTCATAGTTGTTGATAATTAACTTACTCATATTCTTTTTTGTTTGATGATAATCAGTAGGATGCGATGCACGGGATGCCCTGGGCAATGACAAGGTCGCGGATGGCATCAAGTTCTTCGCGGGTGGCCTTGGCGAGGTGAGGTGACGGAGTCTCGCGGTCGATGGTATAGACCATCACCTCCTGTGGTGCAATGGCTTTTACTGTCTCTAACCAGGGGAGTACATAACTGTCGGAGATGTTGCTGATATCTTCGTTGTTGATATGTCCTTTCATGAACATCGTCTGAATGATGATGTGCCCCTTGAATAACTTCATCGCCTCGATGAGTTGACTGACATCATAGTGTCCCGTGGGACGATCCACCTTCTTAATGTAGTCGGGGTTGACAGTGTCCAGTTTGAGGATATTGTTATCGACCTTCATCAGCGCCTCTCGGACGGAGTCTTTGGTAATCATTGTAGCATTGCTCAGTACGCTGACCTTCGCTTGTGGACAGTAGTTGTCGCGGAGGCGTATGGTGTCGCTTATAATCTCATGGAAATGAGGGTGGGTCGTTGGCTCGCCGTTGCCTGCAAATGTAAGTACATCAGGCAACTCGTTTCTGCTTGCCATCGTTATCAGTTGCTTTTCTAAAGCATAGTACACCTCTTCACGACTTGGGCGTTGCATCCTCGGACGATGGTCGGCATTGAATCCACATTCACAGTAAACACAGTCGAATGTACAAACCTTACCGTCTGAAGGCTGAAGATTGATGCCTAATGAAAGTCCTAGGCGACGGCTGTGTACCGGTCCAAAGATGGGAGAAGGATAGATGATAGTACTCATAAGTATATATTTAGCGAGTTCAAAGGTAGGAAAAAATAACGATATATGCGGTTAATACTTGTTAAACATGTTGGACATTACCTATTTTTTTTGTTCCTTTGCAAGAAATTAGGTGGATTATATCCAAAGAAAATGGCAAAAAAAAGAAGAAACGCTCGTAAGCATAATGGCTTGCAAGTGGTTACGTTGTGCATCAGTACGACCTTGGTGCTTGTACTGGTAGGGATGGTGGTGCTCTCTGTTCTCATGGCACGCAACCTGTCGGCATATATGAAGGAGCATCTCACTATCACCGTGATGCTTAATGATGATGTGTCTGAGAATCAGGCAAAACAGTTGTGTAAGACATTGTATCACCGCCCCTATGCCCACCAGATTGACTATATCAGCAAGGAACAGGCTAAGAAAGAGCAGACGGTAGCGATGGGGGCTGACCCCTCTGAGTTCTTGGGTTTCAATCCCTTTGTGGCTACCCTCGAACTACAGTTGAAGGCTGACTATGTCAACAGGGACTCATTGACTTGGATATCTAAGGAGTTGAAGAAGAATGCGAAGATTTCGGATGTGGCCTATCAGGAGGATCTGATGGATAAGGTTAATACAAATCTCCAACGCATCAATTTTGTACTGCTGGTGCTTGCGGTATTGCTGACCTGCGTCTCTTTCTCTCTGATAAACAATACAATCAAGTTGAATATCTACTCCCGGCGGTTCTTGATTCATACGATGAAACTGGTGGGAGCGTCGTGGGGATTTATCAGACGGCCATTTATGAAGCATGCTGTATGGATAGGTATGATCTCAGGATTCTTGGCCTGTGCAGTGTTGGTGGGAGTTGGTTATGCGCTCTATAGATATGAGCCGGCAATCCTCATGATCGTCACCTGGAAAGAGGTGCTGATATCCTGTGGTACTGTCTTCCTCTTTGGACTGGTGATAACGATGCTATGTTCATATTTCTCCGTTAGTAAGTATTTGAAAATGACGGCAGGAGAACTGTATCGGATATAAGTGACAGAGCTGTCTTTGAAATATCAGAAATTGCAAACAAAAAAATAATGGATAAGAGAAACTTTGCTTTTGATCGTGTTAACTACATTCTGTTGGCACTTGGTATGATGGTGGTTATCATCGGATTGATATTGATGAGTGGGGCTGGCTCCACTGAAGAACAGTATAATCCTGATATCTTTAGTGTACAACGTATCAAGGTGGCTCCCCTTGTATGTTTCCTCGGATTTGTTTCGATGATTTATGCGGTCGTCAGAAAACCCAAGGGAGACAATGAAGGAAAGCAGACGAAAGAACCTGTTAACAAGGACAATTAAATAGGTGGGTATGGATTGGATAGAAGCACTGCTCTTGGGACTTCTCCAGGGGTTGACGGAATACCTGCCTGTGAGTAGCAGCGGACACCTGGCAATAGGGGCTCATCTCTTTGGAATAGAAGGGGAGGAGAATCTGGCATTTACCGTTGTAGTGCATGTCGCTACGGTGCTGAGTACGTTTGTTGTTCTTTGGAGTGAGATTGATTGGATTCTCCGCGGACTTTTCAAGAAGGAGATAAACGAAGAAAAGAAGTATATGTTGAACATCATCGTATCTATGATACCTGTTGGCGTCGTGGGACTTTTCTTTAAGGATAAGGTAGAGGCAATCTTCGGCTCTGGTCTGATAGTCGTTGGAATGATGCTGATGTTGACAGCCGCACTGCTCCTCTTCTCTTATTATGCCAAACCACGGACAAAAGAATATATAGGATTGAAGGATGCTTTTGTTATCGGACTGGCACAAGCTTGCGCTGTGATGCCAGGATTGTCAAGGTCTGGAAGTACGATTGCCGTAGGGCTACTACTGGGTAACAAAAAGGAACATCTTGCTCAGTTCTCTTTCCTGATGGTCATCCCTCCTATCCTCGGCGAGGCACTTCTTGATGTGCTAAAATGCGTCAAAGGAGAGGAGACCTTTGGTGGGATAGATACATTCCCTCTCATCGTGGGATTCTTGGCAGCGTTCATCTCGGGATGTATCGCATGTAAGTGGATGATTAATCTGGTGAAGAAAGGAAAACTCATCTACTTCGGTCTCTATTGTGCTGTAGTGGGTGCTGTTATCTTGATTCGTTCCATGATGTGATGATCGATATAGCATTGGATGGGTATGAATTTTCAAGAAGGTGAACTGATCTATCTCAACAAACCATACGGGATGTCGAGTTTTGGCGCACTTGCCCGAGTGAGGTATCTTATCTCAAAAAAGGTGGGGGTGAAGCGTATCAAAACAGGCCATGCCGGTACGCTTGATCCTTTGGCTACAGGTGTGTTGGTGCTGTGTACAGGACGGAAGACAAAAGAGATAGAGACACTGCAGGCTCATACGAAGGAGTATAGGGCTGTGCTGAAGCTCGGATCCACAACACCGAGCTTTGACAGAGAGCATACAGTGGATTTTACCTATCCCACAGCGCATGTCACAAGAGAACTCATCCTCGATACACTGAATGGAATGAAGGGAGAAATAATGCAGGTGCCACCAGTGTATTCTGCCTGTAAACTCAACGGCGCCAGAGCCTATAAACTGGCTAGAGGAGGAAAAGAGGTGAGTCTGCAGGCTAAACCTATACGCATCGATGAGATAGAACTGATAGATTTTAATCCGTCGGAGATGACAATGGAGATAAGAGTGGTCTGCGGAAAGGGCACTTATATACGTTCCCTGGCAAGAGATATCGGCGAGGCAATGGATACAGGAGCCCACCTCATATCGCTTTGTAGAACGAGAGTCGGGGATGTGAAAATTGAAGACTGCGTGACATTGGAGAACTTCCCACAATGGCTGGATGAAAATTATTGAAGAGAGAGAAACATAACTTCATAAATATTGAATTTGTTTAGAATAGCTATATGAAATTATCACAGTTTAAATTTAAATTGCCAGAAGAGCAAGTGGCGCTCGAACCAACACATCGTGCGTTTCAAAACGAAGATGGGACAGTAGATAAAATATATCGTCGTGATGAGTGTAAACTGATGGTGATTCATCGAAAGAGTCAGAAAATAGAATGCTTGAAACAGGATGCTGATGGTAAAGATATTCTTGATAAGAATGGCAACAAACAGTATCTGACATTCAGAGATATCGTAGATTATTTTGATGAAGGTGATATCTTCATCTTTAATGATACGAAGGTGTTTCCCGCCAGACTCTATGGGACAAAAGAAAAGACTGATGCAAAGATTGAGGTCTTTCTGCTACGTGAGTTGAATGAAGAACTAAGGTTGTGGGATGTGTTGGTTGAGCCTGCACGAAAGATACGTATTGGCAACAAACTCTTCTTCGATCAAAATGGTCCTATGGTAGCCGAGGTGATTGATAATACCACCAGTCGTGGACGTACACTGAGATTTCTTTATGACTGCAAACATGAGGACTTCAAACGTGAACTCTTTGCCTTGGGAGAGGCTCCCCTGCCTAAGTATATCATCGACCGAAGACCGGCAACAGAGGATGATATCGAGAATTTCCAGACAATCTATGCCAAGAACGAAGGCGCTGTGACGGCTCCTGCTACTGGCTTACATTTCAGTAGAGAGCTACTCAAGAAAATGGAAATTAGGGGAATTGATTTCTCATACATCACTGTTCACTGTGGACTCGGTAACTTCGAAGCCATAGAGGTGGAAGACTTGACCAAGCATAAGATGAACTCAGAACAGATGCATATCGGTGCTGAGGCTTGTCAGCAGGTGAACACCGCAAAGGCAGCTGGTAAACGGGTGTGTGCTGTAGGTGTCAGCACGGTGAGGGCTACTGAAACGGCCGTGGGTACAGATGGATTCCTTAAGGAGTATGAGGGATGGACCAATAAGTTTATCTTCCCTCCATATGACGTGAATATGGTTAACAGCATGGTGACCAACTTCTATCATCCAGAATCTACAATGCTTATGACAACTGCTGCTTTCGGAGGGTATGAACTGGTGATGGAGGCCTATGATATGGCAGTGAAGAATGGATATATGTTTGGGTGCTACGGAGATGCCCTGCTGATTCTTGATGATTAAGGTGACGGTCTATCTCGGTATTGGGACAAACCTCGGTGACAAGGAGGAGAACATCCAGCGTGCACTGTGCCTTCTGGAAGAGAGGGTGGGTGAGTTGCTGAGATGTTCTTCGATGTATTACTCAAAACCATGGGGCTTCGTGTCGAAGAACGACTTTGTCAATGTTGTGGCAGCTTTTGTTACAGAACTGTCACCGCATGAACTACTTGAGAGAACTCAGCAGGTGGAGAAGGCTATGGGAAGGATAAAAAAATCTGGAGATGGTGTGTATCACGATCGTGTCATAGATGTTGATATCCTTCTTTATGGAGATCAACACGTAGAGGAACCGGGATTGGTGATACCTCATCCTCTCATGGGAGAGCGTGATTTTGTTATGGTGCCTTTGAACGAAATAATAAAAGCTCGCTGATGGCGAGCTTTTGTTTACTTTCTCAGACCGAGAGCCTTGATGATGGCACGATAGCGATTGATGTCGCGGTCGTAGAGGTAGTCGAGCAATGCACGACGCTTACCTACGAGCTTGGTCAATGCGCGAGCTGTCTTGAAATCCTTGTGATTCTTCTTCAGGTGCTCTGTGAGATGTGAGATGCGGAATGAAAACAAGGCAATCTGACTCTCTGCAGAACCCGTGTTGGTGGCAGCACCGCCATACTGGCCGAAGATCTCCTGCTTTTTAGCTTGATCTAAATACATAATGTTTTGATTAATGAGTTGTTAATTACATCCTTCCTATGCTTTACGCCTTAATCACAACGTTGGCATCGTCGAATGCATCGGATTTTCCGAATTCGGCTGCAAAGGTAATGCTTTTTTTTCTTTATTCAGCATTTTTCTCGTCTTTTTCCGTTAATCGCTTCTTTTTTGGTGGATTTTTACAACCCCTGTTATACTATTTATATAGATATATACCTAAAATATTATTGTAGAACGTTGTCTCAGTTCGACATCTACGTTTTCGAATTGTGTCCTTATTAGCCGTATTCGTGAGGCTAATCTTGAGTGATGACTTGATATTTGAGTAACATCATAAGAAAGTTGTAGTAAAAACAGCTTTTGGTGGTGGTTTTGTATGGTTAAGGAGAGTTAATAAGGTTTATTTAGTGCAAAATTTTTGGAGTGAGATGGTCTACGTTGCTAAAACTATTTGGTTGTTTTGTGATTTTTCTGTACCTTTGCACCCCAAAATGGGCATATAGTGTCCATGATAAAGCAAGAAAATATACAATACATATATAATAATTAAAAAATAACAACAATGCCTACAATTCAACAATTGGTAAGAAAAGGTAGAACGGTACTTGTTGACAAGAGCAAATCGCCTGCTTTGGACTCATGTCCTCAGCGTCGTGGTGTGTGTGTTCGTGTTTATACAACAACCCCGAAGAAACCTAATTCGGCAATGCGTAAAGTTGCCCGTGTTCGCTTAACTAATCAGAAGGAAGTTAACTCCTACATCCCTGGAGAAGGTCATAACTTGCAGGAACACAGTATTGTGCTCGTTCGCGGTGGCCGTGTAAAGGACCTTCCTGGTGTGCGTTATCACATTGTACGTGGTACGCTTGATACAGCAGGAGTTGCTAATCGTACACAGCGCCGTTCTAAGTATGGTGCTAAACGTCCTAAGGCGAAGAAATAATCAGCCGGTGATGGCTGTCTAATGTCTGGAGGAATAAATAAATCATTGTTTTGCTGGAGAAGTGTTAGAAAAGGTTGAGTAAATGCCCAAGTGAGGGCGTTGAAGAACAAGAATTGACAACCCCATGCAGAATTTAATCAGTTAAATAATAAAATGAGAAAAGCAAAACCAAAGAAGCGTGTGGTCCTGCCGGATCCCGTATTCAATGACCAGAAGGTGTCAAAGTTCGTGAATCATTTGATGTATGACGGAAAGAAGTCTATCTCTTATGAGATTTTCTATCATGCACTTGATAATGTGAAGGCTAAGATGGCCAACGAGGAGAAGTCTGCCCTTGAGATTTGGAAGACTGCCCTTGATAACATCACTCCTCAGGTGGAGGTAAAGAGCCGTCGTATCGGTGGTGCTACTTTCCAGGTGCCTACAGAAATCCGTCCTGATAGAAAGGAAAGTATCTCTATGAAGAATATGATTGCATTCGCTCGTAAACGCAGTGGAAAGTCTATGGCTGACAAACTGGCTGCAGAGATTATGGATGCTTATAACAATCAGGGTGGTGCTTTTAAGCGTAAGGAAGATATGCACCGTATGGCTGAGGCTAACCGCGCATTCGCTCACTTTAGGTTCTAATTGATTAAAAGAGAAGAAAAATGGCTAATCGCGATTTACATCTTACCCGCAACATTGGTATTATGGCGCATATCGACGCCGGTAAAACCACTACATCTGAGCGTATCCTTTTCTACACTGGTAAGACGCATAAGATTGGTGAAGTTCACGAAGGTGCTGCTACCATGGACTGGATGGCTCAGGAGCAGGAGCGTGGTATCACTATTACTTCTGCTGCTACTACCTGTAACTGGAAGTGGAATGATAAGACCTTCAAGATTAACTTGATTGATACTCCGGGACACGTTGACTTTACCGCTGAGGTGGAGCGTTCTCTCCGTGTGCTCGATGGTGCTGTTGCTACTTACTCTGCTGCTGATGGTGTGCAGCCTCAGTCAGAGACTGTATGGCGTCAGGCTGATAAGTATAATGTTCCTCGTATCGGATATGTGAATAAGATGGACCGCTCTGGCGCTGACTTCTTTGAGACAGTGCAGCAGATGAAGGATATCTTAGGTGCTAATCCCGTGGTTCTTCAGGTACCGATCGGTGCAGAAGAGAACTTCAAAGGTGTGGTTGACTTGATTAAGATGAAGGCTATCCTTTGGCACGATGAGACCATGGGTGCTGAATATGATGTTGAGGAGATTCCCGCTGATATGAAAGATGAGTGCGAGGAGTGGCGCAACAAACTGTTGGAGGCTGCTGCTGAATATGATGAGACACTCATGGAGAAGTTCTTTGATGATCCCAACTCTATCACTGAAGAGGAGATTATCGCAGCAATCCGTAAGGGTACTGTTGCTATGGAGTGTACTCCTATGATATGTGGTTCTTCTTATAAGAACAAGGGTGTTCAGCCTCTTCTCGATTATGTTTGCGCATTCCTGCCTTCTCCTCTCGACGTAGAGAACATCATCGGTACCAATCCTGATACCGAGGAAGAGGAGCATCGTAAGCCAAGTGAAGAGGAGCCTACTTCTGCACTTGCATTTAAGATTGCTACCGATCCTTATATGGGACGTTTGGTATTCTTCCGTGTTTACTCTGGTAAAGTACAGGCTGGTTCGTACGTCCTCAATGCTCGTACAGGTAAAAAGGAGCGTATTAGTCGTCTGTTCCAGATGAACTCAAATAAGGAAATTCCTATGGAGTCAATCGACGCTGGTGATATCGGTGCTGGTGTAGGTTTCAAGGATATCCGTACAGGTGATACGCTGTGTGATGAGGGTCATCCTATCGTATTGGAGTCAATGACCTTCCCTGATACTGTGATCTCTATCGCAGTAGAGCCAAAGAGCCAGGCTGATATCGCTAAGCTTGATAATGGTCTCGCTAAGTTGGCTGAAGAGGATCCTACATTTACCGTGCGTACTGATGAGCAGAGTGGACAGACCATTATCTCTGGTATGGGTGAGCTTCACCTCGATATCATCATCGACCGTCTGAAGCGAGAGTTCAAGGTAGAGTGTAACCAGGGTAAACCTCAGGTTAACTATAAGGAGGCTATTACTAAGACTGTTAATCTCCGCGAGGTTTATAAGAAGCAGAGTGGTGGTCGTGGTAAATTCGCTGATATCATCGTTAACGTTGGACCTGTAGATGAGGACTTCAAGGAAGGCGGTCTGCAGTTTGTTAACGAGGTGAAGGGTGGTAACGTTCCTAAGGAATTTATCCCCTCAGTACAGAAGGGCTTTGAGAATGCAATGAAGAATGGTGTTCTCGGTGGCTATCCTGTTGACAGCTTGAAGGTAACTCTTGTTGATGGTTCTTTCCACCCTGTTGACTCTGACCAGTTGTCATTTGAGTTGGCAGCACTCAACGCTTACAAGAATGCCTGTGTTAAGGCAGCTCCCGTGCTCATGGAGCCTATCATGAAACTTGAGGTAATCACTCCCGAGGAGAACATGGGTGATGTGATTGGTGACTTGAACAAGCGTCGTGGACAGGTTGAGGGTATGGATGAGGCTCGTAGCGGTGCTCGCGTTATCAAGGCAATGGTACCACTGTCAGAGATGTTTGGTTATGTAACCGCACTCCGTACAATTACCTCTGGTCGTGCAACCAGTTCAATGGAATATGATCATCACGCACCACTCTCCAGTTCAATCGCTAAGGCTGTGCTCGAGGAAGTTAAGGGACGTGCAGATTTGGTATAACAACAAAACATTGAGAAGAGGGGTAGCTTAGCGAATGACTCTTAAGCTGCTTCCTCTTTCTCTAACAAAAAATAATAATTAAAGATAAGACATGAGTCAGAAAATTAGAATTAAGTTGAAGTCGTATGACCACAAGTTGGTTGATAAGTCGGCTGAGAAGATTGTGAAGGCTGTAAAGGCTACAGGTGCTATCATCAGTGGTCCTATTCCACTCCCTACACACAAGCGTATTTTTACTGTAAACCGTAGTACCTTCGTTAACAAGAAGTCTCGCGAACAGTTCCAACTTTCAGATTATAAGCGTCTGATTGATATCTACAGCTCGACAGCAAAGACTGTGGATGCTTTGATGAAGCTCGAGTTGCCCAGCGGTGTAGAGGTAGAGATCAAGGTATAGTACGCATCATCAAATATTAAGTATAACAGAGTTTAATTTTTAAATAATCAATTGAAATGCCAGGATTAATTGGAAGAAAAATCGGAATGACATCCGTTTTCAGTGCCGACGGTAAGAATGTACCGTGCACTGTTATCGAAGCTGGTCCTTGTGTTGTTACTCAAGTTAAAACTATCGAGAACGATGGTTACGCAGCATTGCAATTGGCTTTTGGTGAGATGAAGGAAAAGAATACCACCAAGCCAATGATGGGCGTATTCAAGAAGGCAGGAACAACACCAAAGCGCCACTTGGCCGAGTTCAAGTTTGATGGTGAGCACACACTCGGAGAAACCATCACTGTTGACATCTTTAATGATGTAGAGTTCGTTGACGTTGTAGGTACATCTAAGGGTAAAGGATTCCAGGGTGTAATGAAGCGTCATGGTTTCGGTGGTGTTGGTCAGAGTACTCACGGACAGGATGACCGAGCTCGCAAACCGGGTTCTATCGGTGCTTGTTCTTACCCAGCAAAGGTGTTTAAGGGCATGCGCATGGGTGGCCACATGGGTGGAGAGCGCGTAACAACCCAGAACCTCAAAGTGTTAAAAGTAATTCCGGAGCACAACCTGATTCTTGTGAAAGGATCTGTAGCCGGATGTAATGGTTCAACTGTTTTAATTGAGAAATAATGGAAATTAGTGTTTTAAATATTAACGGTCAAGAGACCGGAAGAAAGGTTACGTTGAACGAATCTATCTTCGGTATTGAACCTAACGATCACGTTATTTATCTTGACGTTAAGCAGTTCTTGGCCAACCAACGTCAGGGAACTCACAAGTCAAAGGAAAGAAGTGAGGTGTCAGGTTCTACTCGCAAACTCGGACGACAGAAGGGTGGCGGTGGTGCCCGTCGTGGTGACATCAACTCTCCTGTACTCGTAGGTGGTGGTCGTGTTTTCGGTCCTAAACCCCGCGATTATCGTTTCAAGTTGAATAAAAAAGTGAAGGCTCTTGCACGTAGAAGTGCACTCACTTATAAGGCACAGGAGAATGCTATCATTGTCGTAGAAGATTTCAATATGGAAGCTCCTAAGACTAAAGATTTTGTAAATATTGCTAAAAATCTTAAAGTTGATGGCAAGAAATCACTCTTTGTTTTGCCAGAATCAAATAAAAACGTATATTTGTCGGCTCGTAATTTGCAGCGCACTTTAGTTACGCTTGCAGCCAACGTCAATACATACAATGTGTTGAACGCTGATGTGCTCGTTGTGACTGAGAATTCGCTGAAGACCATCGACGAAATCTTGAATAAATAAAGGCAAAAAGAATATGGCATTCATTATAAAACCTTTGGTCACTGAGAAGATGACTAAGATCACAGATAAGACATCTGTGGAGAAAACTTATAGGGTTAAGTCGAAGGGCAATGAGGAGCGTACAAAGAAGGCAACTCCAAAGTTCGGTTTCATCGTAAAGCCCGAGGCTAACAAGATTGAGATAAAGAAGGAGATTGAAAGTCTGTATAACGTTACTGTGATCGAAGTGAACACAGTGCGATACGCTGGCAAACGTTCATCGCGTTACACTAAGGCTGGTCTTATTAGAGGCCAGAAGAACGCGTTTAAGAAGGCAATTGTTACGCTGAAAGAAGGCGATACTATTGATTTTTATAGCAATATTCAATAATAAGAAATGGCAGTACGTAAATTCAAACCCGTAACTCCGGGTCAAAGACACAAGGTTATTGGCACGTTCGAGGAAATTACTGCATCCGTGCCAGAGAAGTCTCTCGTTTACGGTAAGCGTTCTACCGGTGGTCGTAATAACACTGGTAAGATGACTGTACGCTACAGAGGTGGCGGTCACAAGAGAAAATATCGTTTAATCGATTTCAAACGAGAGAAGGATGGTGTTCCAGCAAAGGTAATGACAATCGAGTACGATCCAAACCGTTCGGCTCGTATCGCATTGTTGTTCTATGCTGATGGTGAAAAACGTTATATCGTTGCTCCTAATGGATTGGAAGTAGGCGCAACAGTGATGTCAGGTGCTGATGCTGTTCCTGAGATAGGAAATGCTCTGCCTCTGGCAAATATCCCCGTAGGTACCGTGATTCATAACATAGAGTTACGTCCAGGTCAGGGAGCGCTGTTGGTTCGCTCAGCCGGTAATTTTGCTCAGTTAACTTCACGTGAGGGTACATACTGTGTGATTAAACTTCCTTCTGGAGAAACTCGCAAGGTGCTCTGCGCTTGTAAGGCTACTATCGGTAGCGTAGGCAACTCAGATCACGCACTTGAGAAATCTGGTAAGGCAGGTCGTACACGCTGGATGGGCCGTCGTCCTCACAACCGTGGTGTTGTAATGAACCCACATGATCACCCAATGGGTGGTGGTGAAGGACGTCAGTCAGGAGGTCACCCACGTTCACGTAAGGGCTTGTATGCAAAGGGTCTTAAGACTCGTGCACCTAAGAAGCTTTCTAATAAGTATATCATTGAGAGAGCAAGTAAGTAACTAAGTTAACTAAGAGTAAATTATGAGTCGTTCATTAAAAAAAGGTCCTTACATTAACGTTTCGCTCGAGAAGAAAATTCTTGCTATGAACGAAAGCGGTAAGAAGAGCGTTGTTAAAACCTGGGCCAGAGCTTCAATGATTTCCCCCGATTTCGTGGGTCATACTGTTGCAGTTCATAACGGTAATAAATTTATCCCCGTTTACATCACTGAAAACATGGTAGGTCATAAACTCGGTGAGTTTTCTCCCACACGTAGATTCGGTGGCCATGCCGGTAACAAGAAGTAATCAGGGTTTAATCCATCAGAAAAATTAATTAATAATGGGAGCAAGAAAACATATTAAGGCTGAGGAAAGAAAAGCAGCCCTTAAAACACAATATTTTGCTAAGCTCAATGGAGTGCCTTCGTCTCCTCGCAAGATGCGTTATGTCGTTGACATGGTGCGCGGTATGGAGGTTAACAGAGCGCTCGGTGTTCTGCGTTTCTCAAAGAAGGCTGCCGCTGTAGATGTGGAGAAGCTTCTCCGCTCAGCTATTGCCAACTGGGAGGCCAAGAATGACCGCAAAGCAGAGGCAGGTGAGCTTTTCATCACTAAGATTTTCGTCGACGAAGGTGTGACTATGAAGCGTATGCGTCCTGCACCACAGGGTCGTGGTTACAGAATTCGCAAACGTTCGAATCACGTGACTTTGTTTGTTGACACTAAAACTAATGATTAATAAGTAGTAGAATGGGACAGAAAGTTAATCCAATAAGCAACCGCCTCGGTATTATCAGAGGATGGGATTCAAATTGGTTTGGTGGCAAGGACTTCGGAGATAACCTGGTGGAAGACCAGAAGATCCGCAAGTATCTCAATGAGCGTTTGGCTAAGGCCAGCGTTTCAAAAATTGTCATTGAACGTACATTAAAGCTGGTGACCATTACTATCTGCACAGCAAGACCTGGTATTGTCATTGGTAAAGGTGGTCAGGATGTTGACAAACTGAAGGAAGAGTTGAAGAAACTCTACGATAAGGATATTCAGATCAATATCTTTGAGGTAAAGAAGCCCGATCTCGACGCTACAATTGTTGCTAACAACATCGCTCGCCAGGTAGAAGGCAAAATTGCATATCGCCGTGCTATCAAGATGGCTGTAGCTAACACAATGCGTGCAGGAGCAGAGGGTATTAAAGTTCAAATTACAGGACGTCTGAACGGTGCTGAAATGGCTCGTAAGGAGATGTATAAGGAGGGACGTACTCCTCTTCATACTTTCCGTGCAGACATCGATTTCTGTCAGGCTGAGGCTCTTACTAAGGTTGGCCTTTTGGGAATCAAGGTTTGGATTTGCCGTGGAGAGGTTTACGGCAAGCGCGACTTGGCTCCCGACTTTAATCAAGAGAAGAACAGCGCCCGTGGAAACGGTAACAATGGTGGCAGAAAGTTCCGTAATAAGAAGAAGTAATATAATTTAAAAAGAAGCTATCATGTTACAACCTAAGAGAGTAAAATATAGAAGACCGCAGGATGGACGTGGCAATAAAGGTAACGCCCATAGAGGTACACAGTTGGCTTTCGGCTCTTTCGGTATCAAGACCCTTGAGGCCAAATGGCTTGACAGTCGTCAGATTGAGGCAGCTCGTGTGGCTGTAAACCGTTACATGCAGCGTGAAGGTCAGGTTTGGATCCGTATTTTCCCGGACAAACCCATCACTCGTAAGCCTGCAGACGTACGTATGGGTAAAGGAAAGGGAGATCCCGCAGGATGGGTAGCTCCTGTTACTCCAGGACGTATCTTGTTTGAGGTTGAGGGTGTTTCTTTCGACATTGCTAAGGAGGCCCTCCGCCTGGCAGCTCAGAAATTGCCAGTGAAAACTAAGTTTATTGTTAGACGTGATTACGATAAAAACGCTTGATTATGAAGATGAGTGAAATCAAAGATCTCGAGACCAAAGACTTGGCAGAGAGAATCGCAACAGAGGTTGGCAAGTACAACCAAATGAAGTTGAACCACAGTATTTCTCCCATGGAGAATCCGTCTGAAATCAAGATGGCACGTCGTGATATAGCACGTTTGAAGACAGAACTCCGTCAACGTGAACTTAACAAATAATAATCGGTCAGATGGAAACAAGAAATTTAAGAAAGACAAGACAGGGTGTTGTGATTAGCAACAAAATGGACAAGACCATTGTTATTGCAGCTAAGTTCAAGGAGATGCACCCTATTTATGGTAAGTTTGTTCAGAAGACAAAGAAGTATCATGCACATGATGAGAAGAACGAGGCTAATATTGGCGATACCGTTCTGATTATGGAGACTCGTCCTTTGAGCAAAACCAAGAGATGGAGATTAGTTCAAATAGTTGAAAAAGCTAAGTAATTATGATACAGGCAGAATCAAGACTTACAGTATGTGATAACAGCGGTGCTCGCGAGGCTCTTTGTATTAGAGTATTAGGCGGAACTCGCCGTCGTTATGCAAGTGTTGGTGACGTGATTGTCGTTGCTGTCAAGAATGTCATCCCTTCAAGTGATTTGAAAAAAGGTGCAGTATCAAAGGCTCTGATTGTTCGCACAAAGAAAGAAATTCGTCGTCCAGACGGTTCTTACATTCGCTTCGATGATAACGCCTGCGTTTTGTTGAACAACGCTGGTGAGATTCGCGGAAGCCGTATCTTTGGTCCAGTTGCTCGTGAGTTGCGTGCAGTTAACATGAAAGTTGTATCTTTGGCACCCGAAGTTCTTTAATATTTAATAAAGATTCAAAGAAATGAGCAAGTTGAAAATAAAGAAAAATGATACCGTAGTTGTACTTACCGGCGAGGATAAAGGCAAGACGGGAAAGGTGCTGAAGGTTATCGTGGATAAGCAGCGTGCCATTGTTGAAGGTGTCAACATGGTAAGCAAGAGTGCTAAGCCAAGCGCCAAGAATCCTCAAGGCGGATTTGTAAAGCAGGAGGCTTCTATCCATATTTCTAATATTAGTTTGATTGACCCCAAGAGCGGAAAGGCTACTCGTGTAGCTATTCAGAAGAATGCTGAGGGTAAGAAGGTACGCATCGCTAAAAAATCAGGAGAGGAGATTAAATAATGAATACAGCACAACTTAAAAAGACTTATGCTGAGCAGATTGCTCCTGCATTGGAAAAGCAGTTTAACTATTCTTCTAAGATGCAGATTCCTGTATTGAAGAAGATCGTAGTTAATCAGGGTTTGGGTGATGCCACTCAAGATAAGAAGATCATTGATGTTGCTATCAATGAGATTTCTGCGATTACAGGACAGAAGGCCGTTGCTACATATTCAAAGAAGGATATTGCCAATTTCAAAGTTCGTAAGAAGATGCCTATTGGCGTAATGGTTACTCTTCGTCGTGAGCGTATGTATGAGTTCCTTGAGAAACTTGTACGTGTAGCTTTACCCCGTATCCGCGACTTCAAGGGAATCGAGTCTAAGTTCGATGGCCGTGGAAACTATACCCTCGGTATTCAGGAACAGATTATCTTCCCCGAGATTAATATCGACTCTGTTGATCGCATTCAGGGAATGAACATCACTTTTGTGACGACTGCTAAGACAGACGAGGAAGGTTATGCTCTTCTCAAGGCTTTTGGTCTTCCTTTCAAGAACGCTAATAAAGACTAATAGATATGGCAAAAGAATCAATGAAGGCACGCGAGGTTAAGCGTGCAAAGCTCGTGGCCCGCTATGCAGAAAAGCGTGCAGCTCTCAAGAAGATTATTGCTACTTCTGATGATGCTGCTGAAGCCTATGAAGCTGCTCGTAAGTTGCAGAGCATTCCCAAGAACGCTAACCCCATCCGACTCCACAATCGTTGCAAGATTACTGGTCGTCCCAAGGGTTATATGCGTCAGTTTGGTCTTTCTCGTATCCAGTTCCGTGAGATGGCTTCAAGTGGCTTGATCCCTGGAGTAAAGAAGGCCAGCTGGTAAATTATTGATGAAGCGATTTATTTTTTAATATTGTCGGGGCAGTCCCGATTAATTAAACAATTTATTTTATGACAGATCCAATAGCAGATTATCTGACGAGGTTGAGAAATGCAATCATGGCTCACCACCGTGTTGTTGAAGTACCTGCTTCCAACATGAAGAAGGAGATCACAAAGATCCTTTTTGAAAAGGGTTACATCTTGAACTACAAGTTTATCGAAGATGGACCTCAAGGCACTATTAAAGTGGCCCTTAAGTACAATCCTAACACTAAAGAGAACGCTATCAAGTGTTTGAAGAGAGTGTCAACACCAGGTCTCCGTAAGTACACTGGTTACAAGGATATGCCGAGAGTAATTAACGGATTAGGTATTGCTATTTTATCTACATCCAAAGGTGTAATGACTAACAAAGAGGCTGCTGACCTTAAGATCGGTGGTGAGGTTCTTTGCTACGTATATTAATTGGAGGATTGAATTATGTCAAGAATAGGTAAATTACCAATTAGTATTCCCGCAGGAGTTACAGTTGCTCAGAATGACGGTGTTGTTACCGTTAAGGGTCCCAAAGGTGAGATGTCTCAGAAGGTTGATTCTTCAATCATCGTTAAGATTGCTGATGGTCATATTACTTTTGAGGTTGACGAGAATAGTCCCGTAAACTACAAGCAAAAGCAAGCTTTCCATGGTCTTTATCGTTCACTTGTTAACAACATGGTTATTGGTGTGAGCGAGGGTTACAAGAAGGTTCTTGAACTTGTTGGTGTGGGTTACCGTGTTTCTAACCAGGGTAACTTGATCGAGTTCTCTCTGGGTTACACTCACCCCATCTTCATTCAGCTTCCTTCAGAAGTTAAAGTTGAAACCAAGTCTGAGCGTAATCAGAATCCGCTCATTATTCTTGAGTCTTGCGACAAGGCTTTGCTTGGACTTATCTGTGCGAAGATTCGTTCTTTCCGTATGCCTGAGCCATATAAGGGTAAGGGTGTCTTGTTCCAGGGTGAGGTTATTCGCAGAAAGTCTGGTAAGACAGCATCAGCTAAGTAACTTTAATTATTTACGATTATGACAACAAAGAAAGTAGAAAGACGAATTAAGATCAAATATAGAATTCGTAAGAGCGTATTTGGCACTGCAGAGCGTCCTCGTATGAGCGTTTTCCGCAGCAACAAGCAGATATATGCTCAGGTGATCAATGATCAGGAAGGAAAGACCTTAGCTTCAGCTTCTTCTCTCGGTCTTGAGGCCATGCCAAAGATTCAGCAGGCTGAGAAGGTAGGCGAAATGGTAGCAAAGAAGGCATTGGAGGCTGGTATTACAGCCGTGGTGTTTGACCGTAATGGTTATCTTTACCACGGCCGCGTAAAGCAGTTGGCTGATGCTGCACGTAAAGGTGGACTTAATTTCTAAACGATTATGGCAATGAACAAAGTTAAATTAAATAGTGACATTGAATTAAAAGACAGGTTGGTTGCTATTAACCGTGTTACTAAGGTAACCAAAGGTGGTCGTACCTTTACTTTTGCAGCCATCGTCGTTGTTGGTGATGGCAATGGTATCATCGGATGGGGTCTTGGAAAGGCTGGCGAAGTTACTGCTGCAATTGCCAAAGGTGTTGAGGCAGCTAAGAAGAACCTCGTTAAGGTGCCTGTCATCAAGGGTACTATTCCTCATGAGATTGAATCACGCTTCGGTGGTTCACAAGTATTCTTGAAGCCTGCAGCAGCCGGTACTGGTCTTGTGGCTGGTGGTGCTATGCGTGCAGTGCTTGATAGTGTAGGTGTGAAAGATGTATTGGCTAAGTCAAAGGGCTCTTCGAACCCTCACAACCTTGTGAAAGCTACAATCCTCGCTCTTTCTGAGATGAGAGATGCTTACACGGTTGCCGGTACACGTGGTATCAGTATGGAAAAAGTATTTAGAGGATAAGGAGGTTTTCTATGGCAACAATAAAAGTTAAGCAAATCAAGAGTAAGATAGGTGCTCCTATTGATCAGAAACGTACGCTCGAGGCTTTAGGTCTGCGCAAGATTTCTCAGGTAGTTGAGAAGGAAGATACTCCTGCCATTCGTGGTATGATCCAAAAAGTACACCACTTAGTGACAGTAATTGACTAAATCATTTTAAAACAGATTTGACAATGAAATTACATAATTTAAAACCTGCAGAAGGTTCAACCCATTCTCGTCGTAGAATAGGTCGCGGTCCTGGTTCTGGCTTGGGTGGTACTTCTACTCGCGGACACAAGGGTGCTAAGGCAAGATCTGGTTACAAGAAGAAGATCGGTTTCGAAGGTGGTCAGATGCCTCTTCAGCGCCGTGTACCTAAGTTTGGTTTCAAGAACATTAACCACAAGGAATACTTTGCTGTTAACCTTTCAACTCTTCAGACTTTGGCAGAGGAGAAGGGGCTCACCAAGATTGGTATTCAGGAGCTTGTAGCTGCTGGATATACCAATGGTAAGAAGTTGGTGAAGATCCTCGGTAATGGCGAGTTGAAAGCTAAATTAGATGTAGAAGCTAATGCATTCTCTAAGACTGCTGAGGAAGCTATCAAGGCAGTTGGTGGTAGTGCTACAATAATCTAAGAAAATGAAGAAGTTTATAGAGACACTGAAGAACATATGGTTGGTTGAGGATTTGCGCCAGCGCATCCTCATCACCCTCCTGTTCACTGCGATTTATCGTTTTGGCTCGTTTGTTGTACTTCCAGGTATTAACCCTGCCATGTTGAAAACACTTCAGTCGCAGACCCAGGGTGGTCTTATGGCCCTCTTGGATATGTTCTCCGGTGGAGCATTTTCTAATGCATCAATCTTTGCATTGGGAATCATGCCTTACATCTCTGATTCTATCGTTATGCAACTTCTTGCTGTCGCTGTACCTTATTTCCAGAAGATGCAGCGTGAGGGTGAGAGTGGAAGGAAGAAAATCAGTATGTACACTCGGTGGCTGACAGTAGCAATTTTGCTCTTTCAGGCTCCAAGCTACTTGCTGAACCTTAAGATGCAGGCTGCAGGAGCTTTGGCTTCTGGCATCTCTTGGTCTGTATTTGTTATTCCCGCTACTATTATTCTAGCTGCAGGAAGTATGTTCATCCTTTGGTTAGGTGAACGCATTACTGATAAGGGTATAGGTAATGGTGTCTCTTTGATAATTATGATTGGTATTATTGCCCGTTTCCCACAGGCATTTATCCAGGAAATCACTTCACGTTTCACTGCTATCACAGGTGGTGGATTGGTGATGTTTATCATTGAGATCATCATTCTCTATGCGGTTGTTTGTGCATCTATAATTTTGGTTCAGGGAGTTAGAAAAATTCCTGTACAGTACGCTAAACGTCTTGTTGGCAACCAGCAATATGGTGGTGCTCGTCAGTATATTCCTTTGAAGTTGTTTGCCGCCAATGTGATGCCTATCATCTTTGCCCAGGCATTGATGTTCATCCCTCTGGCAATTGTTCAGTATTCAGCTCCAGAGAATGCAAGTTGGTTTGTTAGGTCTATGCTCGATCGCAACAGCTTTACCTACAACATCATCTTTGCCGCACTGATTATTGCTTTCACCTACTTCTATACTGCGATTACTCTTAATCCAGTGCAAATGGCAGAAGACATGAAACGCAACAATGGTTTTATCCCTGGTGTTCGTCCAGGTAAGGATACAGCCGAGTACATCGATACCGTGATGACGCGTATTACGTTCCCCGGTTCGTTGTTTATAGCATTTATTGCTATCATGCCCGCCCTTGCAGGTTTGCTCAATGTACAGGATGCATTTTCTCAGTTCTTTGGAGGAACATCTTTGCTGATTCTTATCGGTGTAGTTCTAGATACTCTTCAACAGATAGAGAGCCATCTTATGATGCGTCATTATGATGGTCTGCTCAATTCAGGCCGTATCCACGGCCGTGGAGGTGTCTCTGCTTATTAAGTTTGAGATTGCATCAGAATGAAGATCTTTCTCAAGACAGAGGATGAGATAGAATTGATGCGCCAGGCTAACCAACTAGTTGGTAAGACGCTTGGAGAATTAGCTAAACATATCAAGCCGGGTATAACGACTCTTCAATTGGACAAGGTGGCTGAGGAATTTATCCGTGACCACGGGGCGACTCCCACCTTCAAAGGTTACCCCAATCCATTTGGAGAGCCGTTTCCTGCGAGCATTTGCACCTCAGTAAATGAAGTTGTAGTACATGGTATTCCTTCTTCAGATACTGTTTTGAAAGATGGAGACATCATCTCTGTTGACTGCGGTGCATTGCTGAATGGCTTTAATGGAGATTCTTGTTACACATTCTGTGTAGGTGAGGTTTGCGATGAGGTGTTAAAGCTTCTAAGCGTCACTAAGCAAGCTCTCTATGATGCGATATCAGTGGTGCAAGTAGGCAGACATATCGGAGATATCGGAGCTACTGTGCAGGACTTGTGTGAATCCCATGGATATGGAATTGTCAGAGAGTTGACAGGACATGGCATTGGACGAGAGATGCATGAGGACCCTTCGGTACCCAACTATGGTCATGCCGGTTCAGGTGTGATGCTAAAGTCGGGGATGTGTATCGCCATTGAGCCGATGGTAACATTAGGCGACAGATCAGTCGGCATGATGCCAGATAAGTGGACGATAAGGACACTTGATGGGAAATGTGCAGCTCATTATGAGCACACGATAGCAGTAACAGCGCGAGGTGCAGATATTTTATCTACCTTTGATTATATTGAGAAAACAGAAGATAAGTAAGTTAGTATGGCAAAACAGTCAGCTATAGAGCAAGATGGAACAATTATCGAGTCGCTCTCGAATGCAATGTTCAGAGTAGAACTTGAGAATGGAGTACAGATTATAGCGCATATTTCAGGCAAGATGAGAATGCACTATATCAAAATACTCCCTGGAGATAAAGTAAAGGTCGAGATGAGTCCTTATGATTTAACGAAGGGACGTATCGTCTTTAGGTATAAGTAAAACAACATTCATCATTATAGTTATGAAGACAAGAGCATCATTAAAAAAGCGTACCCCAGATTGCAAGATTGTTCGTCGTAAAGGACGTCTGTTTGTGATCAACAAGAAGAACCCTAAGTACAAAATGCGTCAGGGTTAAGTTAAAAAAATGTAATGAGTGCGCTATAACTCGTTTATTTTGTGTACCTTTGCATGATTTTTGACTAAATCGTTTAATTATTTACTTATTTATTTACAAATGGCAATAAGAATTGTTGGAGTAGATTTGCCCCAGGAGAAGCGTGGCGAAATCGCATTGACCTACATCTATGGTATAGGTCGAAGTAGTTCAGCAAAGATATTGGACAAGGCCGGCGTGAGCCGTGATTTGAAGGTCAACGAGTGGACTGACGATCAAGCAGCCAAGATCCGTGAAATTATCGGCGCTGAATTCAAGGTTGAAGGTGATCTCCGTTCAGAGATCCAGTTGAATATCAAGCGACTGATGGACATTGGTTGCTATCGTGGAGTTCGTCATCGTAATGGTCTTCCCGTACGCGGTCAGAGCACAAAGAACAATGCTCGTACACGCAAGGGTAAGAAGAAGACTGTTGCAAACAAGAAGAAGGCCACTAAATAATTAACTTTTCTAATTAAGAATTTAGCATTATGGCAAAGAAAACAGTCACATCTAAGAAGAGGAACGTTAAGGTTGACGCTATTGGTCAGCTCCATGTTCACAGTTCTTTCAATAATATCATCGTGTCTTTGGCCAACGCAGAGGGTCAAGTTATCTCTTGGTCATCTGCAGGTAAGATGGGTTTCCGTGGTTCTAAGAAGAATACTCCTTATGCTGCTCAGATGGCTGCTGAGGATTGTGCCAAGGTTGCCTTCGACCTCGGTCTGCGCAAGGTAAAGGCTTATGTTAAGGGTCCCGGCAATGGTCGTGAGTCAGCTATTCGTGCCGTTCACGGTGCAGGTATTGAGGTGATAGAGATCGTTGACGTTACACCATTACCACACAACGGCTGTCGTCCTCCCAAGCGTCGTCGTGTATAATTACGGACATACATTATAATATTAGAATTTTTTTATTATGGCAAGATATATAGGACCGAAATCAAGAATCGCGCGTCGTTTTGGCGAAGCCATTTTTGGCGCAGACAAAGTTTTGTCTAGGAGAAACTTCCCTCCTGGACAGCATGGCAATAACCGTCGCAGAAAGATGTCTGAGTACGCAGTCATGCTGGCAGAGAAGCAGAAGGCTAAATACACTTACGGTGTACTTGAGCGTCAGTTCCGTAATATGTTTGAGAAGGCAGCCAAGGCCGACGGCATTACCGGTGAGGTATTGCTGCAGAACCTTGAGAGCCGTTTGGACAATGTAGTGTTCCGTTTGGGTATTGCTCCTACACGTGCAGCTGCTCGTCAGTTGGTAGGTCACAAGCACATCACTGTAGATGGTCAGGTGGTTAACATTCCTTCTTATTCAGTAAAACCCGGACAGATTGTTGCTGTTCGCGAGAAGTCTAAGTCACTTGAGGTGATTGAGGCCGCTTTGGCTGGTTTCAACCACAGCAAGTATCCTTGGATCGAATGGGATGAGAACGTTAAGGGTGGCAAATATCTGCACAAACCTGAGCGTGCCGACATTCCCGAGAACATTAAGGAGCAGTTAATCGTTGAGTTGTACTCTAAATAAATCATTAAGTTAATGGCGATATTAGCATTTCAAAAACCCGATAAAGTTGTAATGTTGGAGGCCAATGATGGTTTCGGCAAGTTCGAATTCCGTCCATTGGAGCCAGGCTTTGGTGTTACCATAGGTAATTCCTTGCGTCGCATTCTTCTTTCATCACTCGAGGGCTATGCTATCAATACCATTCGTATCTCTGGTGTTGAGCACGAGTTCTCTTCCGTTTCAGGAGTGAAGGAGGATGTAACCAACATTATCTTGAATCTAAAGCAAGTGAGATTCAAGCAAGTAGTAGAAGAATTCGAGAACGAGAAAGTTAGTATCACGGTTGAGAATTCTACTGAATTCAAGGCAGGTGATATCGGTAAGTATCTGACTGGATTTGAAGTGTTAAATCCCGATTTGGTGATTTGTCATTTAGATTCTAAGGCTTCAATGCAGATAGATCTCACTATCAACAAGGGTCGTGGTTATGTTACGGCTGATGAGAACCGTGAGTTCTGCACTGATGTCAATGTAATACCAATTGATTCTATTTACACCCCAATCCGCAATGTCAAGTACTCAGTTGAGCCCTATCGTGTTGAGCAAAAGACCGACTATGATAAGCTCGTTCTTGAGGTGACAACGGATGGTTCCATTCACCCAAAGGATGCTTTGAAGGAAGCAGCCAAGATCCTCATTCATCACTTCATGTTATTCTCTGACGAGAAGATTACATTGGAGACCACAGATGTTGACGGAAATCAGGAGTTTGATGAGGAGGTACTCCACATGCGTCAGTTGTTGAAGACACGTTTGGTGGACGTGAACCTTAGTGTTCGTGCCCTTAACTGTCTTAAGGCTGCTGATGTAGAGACCCTTGGCGATCTTGTTCAGTATAACAAGACCGACCTTCTCAAGTTCCGTAACTTTGGTAAGAAATCGCTCACTGAGCTTGATGATTTGCTCGAGAGTCTGAATCTGTCGTTTGGAACTGACATTACGAAGTATAAACTGGACAAGGAATAATCTCTTGTAAGGAGATATTTCCCTCTGTTCAATAATCAAAAAAACAAACAATGAGACACAATAAGAAATTCAACCACTTAGGTCGTACTGCTGATCATCGTCAGGCTATGCTTGCCAACATGGCTATTTCACTGATCATGCACAAAAGAATCACTACGACCGTTGCCAAGGCAAAGGCTTTGAAGAAGTATGTGGAGCCCCTTATCACTAAGGCTAAGGAAGACTCTACCAATGCTCGTCGTGTAGTATTCAGCTATCTCCAGAACAAGTATGCCATTAAGGAGCTTTTTGGTGAGGTATCTGCCAAGGTTGGTGATCGTCCCGGTGGTTACACCCGTATCATCAAGCTTGGTACCCGTCAGGGTGATGCTGCACCTATTTGCTTTATCGAGTTAGTTGACTTTGATGAGAACATGGCTAAGACAGCTACCAAGAAGAAGTCAACCCGTCGTTCACGCAAGTCAACTAAGGCTATTGAGGGCACTGAGACTACCGAAGCTACAGAGGCTTCTGTAGAGGCTCCTGCGGCCGAAGAGGCAAAGGCTGAATAATCCAGATTGTTTAGAATCAAAATGTGATAAGAGAGTTCACTTCGTTTCGAGGTGAACTCTTTTTTTCTTCTATAACTACTATCCTCCCCATATCCTGCATCGATATAATTACCGCATATGTTCTCTTTTCTTCAGTTAGTCAGCGATTATCTTTGGACCTATGTTGTCATCACAGCATTGGTGTTTTGCGCACTCTATTTTACAATCCTCATCCGTGGTCTTCAATTTACCCACGTTAAGGATATGCTCAAGGTGATTGTCAATCGTCCTATAGGAGCAGTTCCTTCTTCGTCCTTGCACGAAGGTAAGATGTCAGCCCCTCCGGTCACCGCTGCTGACGACGATTTGAGTCGTATCGGCTCTTTTCAGGCTTTTGCCGTCTCTCTCTCTAGTAGGGTAGGTACAGGTAATCTTGCCGGTGTCGCTTCCGCTATATTCATTGGAGGTCCAGGTGCCATTTTCTGGATGTGGATGATGGCCCTCTTTGGTGCCGCCACCGCCTTTGTTGAGGCCACTTTGGCTCAGCTCTATAAGAAACGTGGCACCGACTCCTACTATGGCGGTCCTGCCTACTATATGCAACATGGTCTCCACAACCGATGGTTAGGACTGCTTTTTGCCGTTCTCATCACCATCACCTTTGGCATGGCCAATCAGATCATTCAGAGTAACACCCTCTGCACCGCCCTTTCCGATAGTTTTCAGGTCGATATCCGTCTTGTAGGCATAGTCCTTACCCTTGCCACTCTCGTTATCATCTTCGGTGGCATACGTCGCATCTCCCATTTTGCCAGTATTGTCGTACCCTTTATGGCCATTGGTTATGTGTTGATAGCCCTCTATGTTATCTTAACCAACTTAACCCGTGTCCCCGACATGTTCCGTCTCATCATCGATCATGCTTTCGGTCTTCATTCCGTTGTTGGTGGCGGTATAGGCATTGCCATCATGCAGGGAGTCAAGCGCGGGCTTTTCAGCAATGAGGCAGGCGAGGGGAGTGCCCCCAATGCAGCCGCCATAGCTCACACATCCCATCCCGTCAAGCAAGGTCTGTTACAGGCTTTCGGTGTGTTTATGGATACCATCGTTGTGTGTACCTGCACTGCATTCATCATCCTCCTTTCAGGTCTTTACGATAGCAGTTACGATGGAATCCTATTGACGAAGTATGCCCTGGAGACCCATGTAGGGAGTAGTGGAGGTCATTTTATCACCCTCGCCATCTTCCTCTTTGCCTACAGCACGATCATTGCCAACTATTTCTATGGAGAGACAAATATCCGTTTCATTACCAAGTCATCCTCAGTCATTCACTTCTTTCGCATCATCACAGGCTTCACCATCATGTCTGGTTCGCTGATGACCCTCCAGGAAGCATGGAGCATTGTTGACATTGCTATGGGTGTGATGACCTTAGTCAACCTCTATGCCATCGTCCGTTTGTCCCCCAAGGTCTTCTTCCTTGTCAAGGACTATCTCCGACAGCGCAGAGCCGGCAATGATCCCCATTTCCATCGCACGTCGATGCCCGATGAAGGATTAGAGTGTTGGTAGCAGATCATTTGCTTTTCCACAGCCCGTGCAGGTTACAGTAGGCCCTTGCAGTTCCTCCCTCCTTTCCCGTTTTGAAGAAGGCTGTCGGCTCCTCTCCGGGATGGAGATGCTTTCTTAGAGTGCAGTCACCGGCTTGCCATTCAATCCATTCGATGTAGTGCTCCTCAGTCATCGGATGCGCCACACTTCCCACAGACACCTTGATGCCCCCTTCTATGTTTTCCACTATGGGTACATGTTTCTCCATGCTCCCATCTGTCGTGTTCTCTCCCATGAGCACCATAGGCTGCCCACAGCATGTCAACTTACCACCAGCGGGATGAACAACAGCGACGATGTTCCCGCAAACATTGCATTTGTAGATTTCATTTACCTTAGTCATAATACATCATTTTATTGGTTTGCATCGCAAATATAGACTTATTCTCCTTCCGTTGTTCATCCTTTTATCTTCTTTGTTCTTTTTCAACATCGGTTATCTTAATAACATGAAAAATAGCAAATTATGGACTATTAACATAAATTACACTACTTACCCTCCCATTTGATTTTTCTTATTACTTTTGCAATCGAATTCGTTAATTCTTAATATTTTAAACATTATGAAGCGTTACTTTTATTATGTATTTCTTATGACACTTCTTCCTTTGTTTGTGTCTTGTACAGACGATGACGATGAATCAACTCCCAATCCCGGAGATGGAGGAATTGCGGTTGTGGTCAATCCTGCGTGTGATGATTATACTTATCAGTTGACGCCAGAGTCATCAAAAACAGATTTGACATAGAAGGCACAGATTGCCGATTCATGGGCTTCTCTTTACGAGACTTCAGGAAAGGGTCCTGCCGAGTTGAAGTTACCTCTGGCTTCCGTGAGGCAATACTCAAGAACCATGGCGTCTCATTGCGCGACCTCTATTACACCATCAGTCGGAATACTGGCGGCTCCCATGTGAAGATTTACAATGAGACGAACTACGGCAATGTCTATTCCAACACCATGGGCGATTATTTTGAGTAATCAAATAAATATATCACAACAACCTGGTTTGAGTTGTTGATAGTTCATATCGCAACACAACTTGCCATAACTGGCTATTGCTTTATTTGCCAGAGTATCCAAACAGCTGTTGCGGATGATTTTTTATTAAGTCCCCTGATTAAAAACACCAGTTATAGTAGAGTGAGTAAATAGGAATGATTATTCCACCAATGAGCTCCTGTCACCATCCTAACACCCATTTGGCATCAGCATACCTGCCAATCAGTTCTGCATCACGTATGGCATCAAGCTGCCTTACATGTCGTTCCCTGTTGCTCACGTCGATGCTCTTTCCCTCCTTGTCAAAGCTGTTAAACTCATATAATTTAGCCGTGGAGGCCGACTCTGCTATTGGTCCAAATCCCTCTGCAGGCACGCCGTCGAGCGTACAGTTGAGGAGCACACACTCCGCATCGGGGTAGTTCTTGCCCTTGTTGTCTGGCAGACGAGCTATTACGGCATATTTCCCCAGCGCCTTGAATGTGCAGTCGTAGAAGATGTTGCCATGATTCTCCTTCGTGTTGCGAATCCACATAAATGCCCCATAACTGCTCAGTGTGCAGTGGTTGAAGAACGAAGGTCCTCTGCCAAGCACCGTGTCTCCTCCTCCGTCGATGATACAGTTGAGCCAATAAGCAGAGCCATTCACCTGTAGCGCATCACCATCGCCGATGATATGAACATTCTGTGCGAAGTTACGCTCCCCATTGAGGAGTAACCCTTCAGCCTGCCCCTTGCAGTCGGTTCTGAAGGTGATATTTCTGAATATCATATCAGCACAGTTGTCAGCAGCTACGGCAGCACGTCTCGATGGGAAGGTACCCTTCTGCTCATTGGTCTTGATGTCTATAGGGTGCGGGTTAAACACCTCGTTATTGGGATAATGCACCACCACTCCATCCATGCTCTCTCCCTCAATAGTAACGAAACGTTTGTTGCGGAAATACACCAGTTCCTCATAATCGCCGTTCTTCACAAATATCGTCTTCCTACTCTCCTCCGAGGGCAGCGAGTCGGGCACCCAGTCCATAGCCCCCTGTAGTGTAGAGAAATCTCCCGTTCCATCGGCAGCCACCACGATCCTCTTCTTGTCTTTGGAAGGAGCTGCTGAACGTGTTGAGAAAGTCCAGCCTTTCTTGCCGTCCCATCCCTCGATGACCCCCTTTCCTATCCTCACCTCATACTCATGTCCATACTCCAACATGTTGTTGTGCAGATACACTGTCGCCCTGTTGCCGTGGCAGATGACCGGATAGAAGTGGAAGGCATCCGAGAATCCTCCGATGATGGTCTTCTGGTAGCGTCCCTTGTCCTCCTTTGCCGCTCCCGAGGGTGTTCCAGGTCGAGTGTTTCTGTTGGTGATATGCTCCACCCTATAAACATAGGGGACAGGCGTATAAGTAGCGTCAGGATGCTTTGGTTGTCCCACCATGGGTCCGGCAGGTATGCTCATGTCTATTTTGTCAACCACCTTTTTCGTAGCCTTGTCGATGACGGTGATGAAGCCCCTGTTGCCAGGTCTCACCTCACTGTCGAAAGTGACGACCAGCCGCGTGTCAACATGTATGTCTTTCGCTCCCTCCTTAGGATAATAGCTGATGGGACACTGCGCCAGCATTCCGGTAGCCATGGTAAGGACTGCCAGTGATAAGATGCTTCTCTTCATGTCATTCGTTTGTCACCTTTCGGATATAGTCGAGAATCTGCTCAGCGTGAATCTTTGTCTTGATCTCCTTGGGCGTGAAGATTTTCTCTATCTTTCCCTCCTCATCAATGAGATAAGTCGTACGCAGCGTACCTATGGTCCTTCTTCCGCAGGCCACCTTCTCTCCCCAGCATCCCAGTTGTTGCAGGAGCGTCGTCTCCGTATCAGCAATCAGCGGGAAGTCTAACTGATAGTTGTCAGCAAACTTCTTCTGCAGCTCCTGCTTGTCTTTGCTCACGCCGATGATGGCATAGCCCTCAGCCTCCAGCTCGTTCTTGTGTTGCTGCAGCGAACAAGCCTCTGCCGTGCATCCGCTTGTGTTGGCCTTGGGATAACTGTAGAGCACCAGTTTCTTGCCCTTAAAATCACTTGCTTTCAGTTCGTTGCCATGTTGGTCAACACCCAGTATCTCCGGTATTCTGTCACCTATGTTCATAGTATATAGTTATTGATTAGTTGAAAAGTTCCTTAGTCTGTTGTTCCTCTTTTTTTCTAAGAAGCCCATGCAAAGATAATTCATTTCACCGAAAAATGTGTATCTTCGCTGCCAAATCATCAAAAACCCTATTATGGATAGTCATTTCACCCATTCCTTTCCCGATGTGATGCGCGACAAGACCATACTCTATGTCCATGGTTTTGCCTCTTCCGGTCAGTCGGGCACGGTGAGTAGTCTTCGTCAGCTCCTCCCCGAGTCACGTATCATAGCTCCCGACCTTCCCATCCATCCCTCCGAGGCCCTTGCCCTCCTTCGTCGTGTATGTGAAGAGGAGCATCCATCGCTCATCATCGCCACCTCTATGGGTGGCATGTATGCCGAGACCCTCCGTGGCATCGACCGCATCCTCGTCAACCCCGCCTTTGAGATGGGGCAGACCATCTTGAAGAACAATATGTTGGGAAAAATCACCTTTCTCAATCCCCGTTCCGATGGTCAGCAGGAGTTTCTTATGACCAAGCAGTTGCAGAGCGAGTACCAGTGGGCCACGGAGCAGTGTTTTGTAGGAAAGGATCAGGAGACAGCCCTTGTCTATGGACTTTTTGGGATAGAAGACCCCACCGTCCACACCTTCCCACTCTTCTCCTCCCATTATCCCTCCGCCCTCCGTTTCCATGGCGAGCATCGTCTCAACGACAGCATCCTGCTGCATAGCGTGTTGCCAGTGGTGCGATGGATTGATGATGCCCAGTCGCAGCGTCAGCGTGAGTTGCTCTACATCAGCATCGAGCAGACCATAGAGCGCGAGGGCCGTCCGCTGCCAAGTGTTCAGAAAGCCTATGAGGAGTTGCTCAACCACTACGACATCTATTTCGTAGCCTCTCTGCCTGCCAACGATGTTACCTATGGCAGCCGTTGGCAGGAGTGGGTGTTCGAGACCTTTGGTGTCGCCTCCTATCACCATCTCATCCTCACCAACCGCAAGGACCTGCTCTACGGCGATTTTCTCATCGATGCCACCACAGCCAATGGTTCAACAGGCTTTATGAGCACCCGCATAGAATTTGGTTCTGCCGCCTTTAAGACCTGGGATGATGTGCGTTCCTATTTCTCGTTGATGCACGGCGACTGATCTGGCATCACCACCACACCCTTCTGCTTCTTGCCGTCCATCATGATCTTCAGCGGTCGGTCGAAGCGCACATGGCGCACATAGGTCGTCTCCGTCACCGCCTCCATGCTGTCGAGCACCTCCTGTTGGAAGATACCGTCGTTGGCATAAGTGTTGATGGTGAAGTAGCCCACGCCAAACGAGGTGAGGTTCTGGAAGAAATGCGTGCCCTGACTGGGGTCCACTCGGTAGTTCTTCAGTCCGGCCTCCACGATGACGCGTGCTCCACTGATGTGTGGCCATTTCACCGGAATGCCCAACCAATAGTCGCTCGACCCCCATCGTCCTGGTCCTATCAGCACATAGTTTTTTCCTTCGTCGAGGAAACGCCTGTTGATACGTTCTATGTCGCAGGCGATGGCAGGGTTGTTAGCCGCCGAGTAGTCCTCTCCCGTCTTCACATACACCACATCGGTCACATCTTCGCTGATGCCGTGCCCCAGCGAACTGTTGGAGCGTAGCAGACAGCTGTTGTCATCGATGGCATCGAGGTCACAGTCGAGCACCTGTTTGCTATCCACTATCGGTCTTATCTGCAAGAGATAGAAGGTGCCCGTCTTATCATCGTTGATGTTACATGCAAACTCTATCTCCACCGGTCGTTTCATATCTTCGGCACCAAACTGCTGTGCCATCTGCAGCAGTTGTGGCAGCGGGAATACCCCATGTTGCAGCACGCTGCTGAAGGTAATCACCTTCCTTCCCCCCTCGTAGATGCCGTCTCTTATCACCTGGTCATAAGGGTCAAAGGTCGATGCGATATATCTGAGCGACCCATCTTTGTCAGCCTCTTTCACTCTTAGGTTGAGGATATTGAATCCGTCGTCCACTTTGAAATTGTCGCCCACATGAGTCATGTCCAGCGCATAAAATCTCGTCTGTGTCTCCCTCAGTGCCGTCTCCATCTCGCTTGTCTGTAACACCTGGTTAGGGTGATAAGGGCTCACCCTTAGCGTCTGTCCTCCATCGACGATATACTTTCCCAGTCCCAGAGCCAAGCTGGCGATACCCTCTTCAGCCTTCTCGTCGCCTATGGGATAGTAGTTGAGTGATCTCAGCACACCGCTGAAGTTAGGATAGTATCTGTCGCCATACTGTTTTCCCACCACCTCCTGCAGTATCACCGCCATCTTCTCCTGGTCTATCACGTTGCTTGTCGCCGTCATATAAGCCTTCGAGTCCTTGTAGAATACCGAGGCATACACACCCTTGATGGCGCAGGCCAGCATCCTCAGCATCTCATACTTGTCCTCAAGATAAGGAATCATATAAGTAGAGTAGATGCCGGCAAACGGCTGATAGTGTGCATCCTCCAAGAGCGACGACGAGCGGATGGCGATAGGCGATTTCACAGCATCAAAGAACGTGAAGAAGTCAGCGATGAGCGAGTCGGGCAACTGTGCCTTGAGGAAGTGTTGCAATATCTCCTCGTCCGAGGCATCGCTGAGCGCGATGGAGTAGAGGTTGTTCTTCTCCATAAACTCATCAAAGAAGTCGGTACACAGCACCACGGTGCGCGGAATGCATACCTCCACTCCCTCATATTCACAAAATTCAGGATGCCTCTTGATGATATTGTCCAGGAAGGCCAGTCCGCGCCCTTTTCCTCCCAGCGATCCGTCGCCGATGCGTGCGAAATGACTGTAGGCGTCAAACTTCCCTCTGTCGAACACCGCCACCACACCCAGGTTTTTCATCCTGCGGTATTGCACGATGGCGTCAAAGATAATCTGTCGGTGTTTATCCACATCCTGCAGTTTGTGCCATGTCACATGTTTCAGAAAGGCCGACACAGGGAAGATTGCCCTTGCGCAGAGCCATCGGCTCATGTGGTTGCGTGAGATATGGTAGAGCATCGAGTCGTTGGGAATCTTGAAGATGTTGTCTTGCAGCTCTTTGAGCGATGTGATACGCATGATCTCCTCCCTTGTCTTCGGGTCTCTGAAGATAAAGTCGCCGAAGCCCATGTGCTCCTCCATGATGTTGCGCAGGTCGATGCTCATCGTCTTCGAGTTCTTGTCCACGAACCTGAACCCCTCCTTCTCCGCCTTTGCTCTGTTCTCCTCTTCGGCACTCTGCATGATGAGTGGCACATACTCGTCTCTCCTCCTTATCTCCTTCAGCAGTTTTAGTCCGGCCTCAGGGTCCTTCTCTCCCCCCTTGGGAAACCTCACGTCGGTAATCACTCCCAGTGTGTTCTCCTTGTATCTCTCATAAAACTCTATCGCCTCCTCGTAAGTGCGTGCCAGCACCACCTTTGGTCTTCCCCTCTTTCGCTGTGCGGCAGCATGAGGGTTGAGCGCCTCTGTCGAGAAACGTTTGCTCTGCTGCAGGATATAGTTATATAGGTTGGGTAGGATAGAACTGTAGAATCTGATGCTGTCTTCCACCAGCAGTATCATCTGCACGCCAGCCTCCCTGATGTCATGTTCGATGTTCATCTTGTCCTCTATCAGTTTGATGATAGAGAGGATGAGGTTGGTGTTGCCCAGCCAGCAGAACACATAGTCGAACATCGAGAGGTCTTCGTCCTGCATCCTTCGCGTGATACCGTGTGAGAAAGGTGTGAGCACCACGCAGGGGATATCGGGCGAGTCGGCCTTCACCGCCCTTGCCACGTCAAATGCATCGTTGTCAGCATTTCCCGGCATACATATCACCAGGTCGATGGCCGTTGACTTCAGCACCTCGTTAGCCTCCTCTGTGGTGCTCACCTGCGTGAAGGTAGGAGGATAGCGCAGACCAAGGTCCATATACTCATCAAAGATCTTCTCGTCCACGCGACCATCATCCTCCAGCATGAAAGCATCGTAGGGGTTGGCCACTATCAGCACGTTGAAGATGCGGTGTGTCATCAGATTGACAAACGATACGTCTTTCAGATAGAACGTGTTCCAATTGTTGGTTGCTTGCTGTGTCATGGGTAAGAATAATTTTCTCTGCCTGCAAATGTAATAAAAACCCCACGAAGTCGTTGCATATATGCCGAAAAATGTGTACGTTTGCACTCCAAACATCATTCATTATCATTTTTTATGGCTAAACAACTACGTCCCGGCTCCCTCTGCATCCATGCCGGTTGGGAGCCTAAGAATGGTGAGCCCATAGAGCTCCCCATCATCCAGAGTACCACCTTTAAGTATGATAACAGCGAAGAGATGGCTCGTCTCTTCGATTTAGAGAAAGAGGGTTATTTCTATACCCGTCTGGCCAACCCCACCAACGATGCCGTGGCGCGTAAGATCTGCGCCCTTGAGGGTGGAGTAGGGGCTGTGCTCACCTCCAGTGGACAGGCCGCCAACTTCTATGCCGTATTCAACATCTGCGAGGCTGGCGACCATTTCATCACCTCTAATGAGATCTATGGCGGTACGTTCAATCTCTTTGGTGTCACCCTCAAGAAGTTAGGCATCTCATGCACCTTCGTTAGTCCCGATGCTACCGATGCTGAGCTCGAGGCAGCCTTCCGTCCTAACACCAAGCTCGTCTTTGGTGAGACCATCTCCAATCCCGGATGCAAGGTGTTCGACATCGAGCGCTTCGCGCATATCGCCCATGCCCATGGTGTGCCCCTCGTCATCGATAATACCTTTGCTACGCCCGTCAACTGCCGGCCTTTTGAGTGGGGCGCCGACATCGTCACCCACTCCACCACCAAGTATATGGATGGCCATGCCACCCAGGTAGGCGGTTGTGTCGTTGACAGTGGCCGTTTCCCGTGGCTCGACTATGCCGACAAATATCCAGGTCTCTGCTCACCCGATGAGTCCTACCATGGCCTCACCTATACCAAAGCATTCGGAAAGATGGGCTATACCACCAAACTCGTTGCTCAGCTCATGCGCGACCTCGGCTCTATCCCTGGTCCGCAGAACGCCTTCTTGCTCAACCTCGGATTGGAGACCCTCGCCCTCCGCATGCGTCAGCACTGTGCCAATGCCCTGCGTGTTGCCCAGTTCCTTCATGACGACCCGCGTGTGGCTTGGGTGCATTATGCCGGACTGGAAGATGATGAGAGCCATGCGTTGGCACAGAAGTACATGCCTCAGGGCACCTGTGGCGTTATTGCTTTCGGTCTGAAGGGCGACCGTGCTACCGCCATCCGTTGGATGGACTCCTTAGAGATGATCAATATCGTCACCCATGTGGCCGACTCCCGCACCTGTGTGCTCCATCCCGCCAGCCACACCCATCGTCAGCTCTCCGATGAACAGTTGCGCGAGGCAGGTGTCGCTCCCGACCTCATCCGTCTCTCAGTAGGTATAGAGGATGTTGACGATATCCTCGACGACATCCGTCAGGCCTTAGACAGGCTTTAGTGTGATACTTTACAGATATCGTGCTCAATGAACAAGAGGCTGCAAGGGTCGTTATCCCCTTGCAGCCTCTTCTGATAATCGATTGCCGATGATGAACGTGGTTTACCACCATCCCATTGACAACCGATTGCCGGTTGTCAATGGGATGAATGGTTACAACATCTGTTCTTCGTCATCCTCTTCAGGGATGTCAGTACCACCTTTGATGGGTAACGACACGCCCGGCGATGAAGCAAGGGGTTGTTCTACCTCAATCTCTAAAACCATTATCTCGGGATGAATATATACTTTTTTCATTGTTCTCTTTGTTTATTTGATTACTACCTTCTTGTTGTTGATGATATACAGACCCTTGGTGGGGTTGGCTACCTTGCGCCCCGTGAGGTCGTGGATGCCTTCATGATTACGCTCACCACGCCCGGACACGTTGCTGATGGTGACACACTCGATGCCCGTGACATTCTCCTCCTCGGTGAACAGGAAGCCATAGGCGGCTGCACCCTCTGAGGTCACTACGTCAGTCTTCAATACATCGAGATAAGCCTTGCCGGGCGTGGTGTTGATATAGGAACCATCTGTGTGTTTCACTTCATCCACTGTAGCCACACCGAGATAGAAGCCCAGTCCCGTCTGGTCGCTCGTCTTGTTATAAGCCAAGCGATAGAGCACATGCCCTTCATCGGCCTTGATGGTCTCCTTGGTGTCAGG
>JAHAZN010000006.1 GCA_018385335.1 Prevotella sp. | reverse complement strand
TATTAAATGTATAATCTACGCCTCATAGGCATTTGGGTCGCAAAATTACAGAATATTGACGGAAATCTTCCATGTTTTGAATAAATTAACCTTTTGTATGCTTTTAATATGGTTCAAAAATAGTGATAGAGTGATGTTTGGATAGCTCGTATTTATTCTATTGCTGTCCGGAAAAACTTTTATGAGCAAACAAAATTTGGGCTGATACTTCTCGCGAGGTATCAGCCCAAAGTTTGTTAGCGCATAATAGTCTAATGAACTGATTTATTTAATGAATTTCTTCGTTTTTTCTCCTTAATAGTCTGCCGGAGTATTACATCTTACTGATGATACCAAGTTTAGTAGCACGAACGAAATTGACAATCCTACGTATCTGTTCTCCGTCAGGCACCTGATCTACCACCTGATTCACAGCGTCGAAGACACTTGTCTGTCCATGGAAGATGAGTCGATAGGCATTGGCTATATGCGCAATAATCTTTTCATCCACACCATAGTTACGCAGGATACTGGTATTCACTCCTCCATATCTCACGGGATTATCGGTAGCCACGATGAATGGAGGGACGTCCTTGCTGAAACGTGTTCCACTCTGTATCATCACGGCATCGCCCACGCGAGCACCAGGGTTGGCGATTACGCCTGAAGAGAAGATCACCCTATCACCTATCTCACAATCGCCGGCAATCTTGGTGCCGTAGCCCAGCACATTCATGCGACCTATCTTAGTGTCGTGCGACACGTGTACACCCTCCATGAGGAAGTTTTTGTCGCCGATGACGGTCTGCCCGTCGCTGTGAGTGGCTCTGTTGATGACCACGTTCTCACGGATGATGTTATATTCACCGATGATGAGTTGCGTAGCCTCACCGCTATAGTTGAAATCCTGGGGCTCTGCTCCCAGCACCGTATTTTGGAACACACGTGTACCTTTTCCTATACGCGTACCATTCATCACACTCACATAGGGATAGATGACACAGTCGTCGCCTATCACCACATCATCTTCTATATAGGCAAAGGGATAGATCGTTACGTTCTTTCCTATCTTCGCCTGATTGCTGATTACTGCTTTATCACTTATCATAGTCATAAACGGGTTGTTGTTAGGGGTTAATCTCTACCTCCTCCGAGTGCGGAATAGAGGCTCACCACGGCCTGCATCTTATAGAATTCATCAGCCACCTTGCTGAGCTGAGCGTTGAGCAGATTAGATTGTGCACTGATGACTTCAAGATAGCTGGCTCCACTGCTTGTATAGAGTTGGCGGGTGTCTGCCACCGTCTGGGTATAGAGTGCCACCTGTTTGGCCTCTAACTCAGCCTTCTCTGCAGAGGTGTTATAGGCCACAAGGGCATTGCTCACCTCATTGCCTGCCTTGAGGATGGCGTTCTGCCATGTGTTGTAAGCCTGCTCCTGCTGAGCTTTGGCCACCTTGAGACCGGCAACAAGACGTCCATTCATGAAGATGGGCTGTGTGAGACTTCCCACTGCTGAGAGCAACCACTTACCCGGGTTGACGATGCCCATACCACCACTATTGGTAAAGGCTCCCGAACCACTGATGGTGATGCTGGGATAGAACCTGCTACGCGCTGTCTGCACGTCATGATAACAGGCGGCCAACTGCATCTCGGCATAGTGGACATCGGCACGGTTGTTGAGCAGCTGAAGGGGTACGCCTGCACTGAGTGTGGTGGGGAGCGACTGACTTTCGAGATTGCCACGCTCTATCTTCTGTCCAGGCTGTCCAAGCAAGAGACAGAGGGCATTCTCCGTCTCCTTGATCTGACGTTTCAAGTCGGCTGCCTGCGCCTTGACCATATAATGACTGGCCTCAGCGCTCTGCACACTGGTAGAACGGGCACGTCCCAGTTCTTTCTGCAACTTCATAACATTCCAAGTCTCTTCAGTCAGTCCTACCATCTCATCCACAATCTGCTGCTGTTTGTCGAGCATGAGCAGCGTGTAATAGACGTTGGCGATGCCAGAGATAATATTGGTCTTCACCATGGTCTGATAGTCTTTCATGGCCAGGAGCTGCATCTGCGCACTGCGCTTCACCGAGAGTAGATTACCGAAGAGGTCAATGCTCCAACTGGCCTGGACAGGCAGTGAATAGATCTTTGAGGGCGTCTGGTTGTTCCACGAGCTGAGTGTTCCCGAGGGAGAGAAGGAGATGGCAGGGATAAAGGCCAACTTGGCTGTCATCAACTGTGCCTGCATCATCTTCACATTAAGTGCGGCGTTGAGCAGGTCGGTGTTGTGGTCCAAGCCCTGCTGGATGAGCTGCTGCAACTGTGGGTCAGTGAACACCTCTTTCCATGGCATATTGCCAAAGTTGGCAGTGTCTGCCGCCACCAGGGTATCCTTGTCTGACAGGGGGTCACGCACCAGTCCTTGGGTGTTCACCTCCGGCCTCTCATATTTGTTGTAGAGTCCGCAACTGCTCAGAAGGGCAGTTGCAGACAGTATGACTAATAGCTTTCTGGTTTTCATTTTTCAGTTCGTTTTTACTTGTTCATCTGTTCCTTATCAAATGGACGTGTGTACTGCAATAGTTCAGTATCCACCTGTGCATCGTCGTCGGCAAACTCCAAGGGTTTCACCTTCTCCTGTAGCCACTGGAACACAGCGAAGAGGGCAGGCACCACAAAGAGCTGACAAAGGGTTCCTATGAGCATACCGCCCACAGCGGCAGCACCAAGGGTCTGGTTACCATTCTTACCTACACCACTGGCAAACATCAGTGGCAACAGACCGATGATCATGGCCAGTGAGGTCATAAGGATAGGACGCAGACGGGCTCCGGCACCAAGGATGGCCGAATAGCGGATAGCCATACCTGTCTGACGGCGCTCCAAGGCAAACTGCACGATAAGGATGGCGTTCTTTGCCAAGAGTCCGATGAGCATGATGAGTGCAATCTGCATGTAGATATCGTTGGCGTGTCCAAAGAGCGTAGTGAAGATGAACGCTCCCGCCAGTCCAAACGGGATAGAGAGAATCACAGCCAGAGGCAGGAGATAACTCTCATACTGTGCCGAGAGGATGAGGTAAACGAACACGAGACAGAGGGCGAAGATGATGCCAGTAGAACTGCTCGACTCCTGCTCTGAACGGGTCATACCAGAGTAGTCGAGACCATAGCCGTCGGGCAACACCTGGGCTGCCACCTCCTCCACTGCCTTCAGTGCCTGACCTGAGGAGTAGCCCGCTGCTGCCGAGGCATTGACGTTGATACAGGTGAAGAGGTTAAAACGGTTGATGTTCGATGGACCATAGACACGCTTCAGCGTACAGTACTCACTCACAGGAGCCATTCCCTGAGGTGTGCGCACATAGATACTGTTGAGTGTGGCAGCGTTCTTTCTACTCTCCACCGTTCCCTGAATCATCACACGGTAGAGTTTACCGTAAGAGTTGAAGTTAGAGGCATACAAACCACCATAATATCCCTGAAGTGTTGAGAGCACTGTCTGAGGACTGATGCCACTCTGCTTACATTTAGCCACATCCACATCCACCATATACTGAGGATAGTTGGGGTTATATGAGGTCATCGCCTGTGCTATCTCAGGACGTTTGTTAAGCTCTGCCAGATATTTCTTGGTAATCTCAAAGAACTTACCCAGGTCACCACCCGTCTTGTCTTGCATGGAGAAGGTCAGACCGTTGGTGGCACCGAAACCGCTAATCATTGGGGGTGCGAAGGCTAGAATCTGAGCATCCTTAATCTCTGCTGTCTGCTTGTATATCATACCCAAGACAGAGGTGTACGACTGAGGATTGACAAAGAAGCGCATGATGCCGTCGCCCTGCCACAAACCGGAGAGGTTATAGAAGAATCCGCTCGGACGCTCCTCGAAAGATTTGAGTTTCACGATGAAGGTAGCCTGGTCGGAACCTTGACCAGCGATGAAGTTGTAGCCCAACAACTGCTCTCTGTTCTTGATAGCAGGGTTAGAGGCCAGCATCTTATCTATCTGATCGATCACCTGTTTGGTGCGGTCCTGACTTGTTCCCGGGGCCATAGACACCGTACAGAAGATCACACCCGTATCCTCATCAGGCACCAGTCCTGTCTTCGTTGTCACCATGGTCACAACGAGGACAATGATACCCACTACCACCGATGCACCAGCGAGGATGCGATGGTGAATCACTTTGGCCACACCTTTCTTATATTTATCAAGGATTTTCTCATACTGATAGTTGAAACCGGCATGGAAACGGTCGATGAAACTCATCTTCTTCTCATGCTCACCCTCATGGGGTTTGAGGAGGATGGCACAGAGGGCTGGTGAAAGGGTAAGCGCGTTGACAGCTGAGATAAGGATGGACACCGCCATCGTGATACCAAACTCACGGTAGAACACACCGCTCGTGCCGCCCATGAATGATACGGGAACGAACACTGCCGACATCACGAGGGTGATGGAGATGATGGCACCCGAGATCTCGTTCATGGCATCGATACTTGCGGTGAGCGCATTCTTATAACCCTGGTCGAGTTTGGCATGCACAGCCTCAACCACCACAATGGCATCGTCCACCACAATGGCGATGGCCAACAGAAGGGCGGAGAGCACAAGGAGGTTGATGGAGAAGCCAAAGATCCAGAGGAAGAGGAAGGTACCTATCAATGCCACTGGTACAGCAATCATAGGGATGAGCGTAGAACGGAAGTCCTGCAGGAAGACATACACCACTACGAACACCAAGAGCAGGGTGATGATGAGGGTGAAGATGACCTCCTCGACAGAGGCAAAGAGGAACTCTGTCACATCGTAGTTGATCTTATACTCCATGCCAGGAGGGAAACTCTTTGCCTGCTTTTCCAACTCGGCCTTCACATCGTTGGCTATCTGTGTCGCATTCGAACCAGCAATCTGCTGTACCATACCCATCACAGAGGGGGCACCATTGTTCTTCATCGACACGTTGTACATCAGTCCACCAAGCTCCACCTTTGCCACATCCTTCAGTCGAAGGGTCTGTCCGTTCTGGTTGCTTGAGATGATGATATCACCATATTCCTCGGCTGTCTTCAGACGTCCCTTGTAACGCATGGTATATTCGTAGGCCATGTCGCTCTGCTCACCAAACTTACCTGGTGCAGCTTCGATGTTCTGTTCTGCCAGGGCTCCTGAGATATCAGAGGGGATGAGTCCATACTGCTTCATCTTGTCTGGCTGCAGCCAGATACGCATGGAGTAGGTCTTCATACCAGGCGACATCACACCACCTACACCAGCGATACGCTTCAGGGCTGGCACCACGTTGATATCGTTGTAGTTGGTCAAGAACTCATCATCATATCGTCCGTCCTCACTGGTGAGGGTGAACATGATAACGTTAGAGGTCTGACGTTTCTCCACCGTCACACCCACACGTGTCACCTCTGCCGGCAGCAGTGCCAGTGCCTGCGACACGCGGTTCTGAACGTTCACGGCGGCCATGTCTGCATTTGAGCCCTGTCTGAAGTAAACAGTGATGGCGCATCGACCGTCGTTGGTGGCCTGTGAGGTCATATAGGTCATGTCCTCCACACCGTTGATACTCTCCTCAAGAGGCGTAACAACGGAGTTAAGAACCGTCTGTGCATCGGCACCCGTATAGGTAGTCTGCACCGAGATGGTAGGCGGTGCCACATCAGGATACTGCTCAATAGGCAGCGATATGATGCCAATGATACCCAGCAAGACGAAGAAGATAGAGATCACCGTCGAGAGTACTGGGCGCTTGATAAAATTTGTAAATGTCATGATTGTCTGTCTAATAATAATGGTTTATCAATGAAGCAGCAATTATTTCTTGCCCTTCATCACTTCAACAAAACCTGCAGCACTTCCTTGCTTCTCTCCCAGTTTGGCAGCATCATCAATCTTCTTCAGATACTGCTCATCGGTGATGGGTTTGATCTCCATGCCGTCGGTAAGCGAGGTGATACCCCTTGACACATAGCGGTCGCCTACCTTCAGACCAGAGGTCACGATATAGGTCTGTCCGTCATCCTGGGGATCCACCTTAATCTCGGTATATTTCACTTTGTTGTCTTTGCCTACGAGATAGACAAACTTCTTGTTCTGCACCTCTGAGGTAGCCTCCTGTGGCACGATGATTGCCTGACTGTTGGTGTTGGGCACCACAATCTGTCCGGCACCACCGCTACGCAACTCCTTGTTGGGGTTGGGGAAACGTGCTATCATTGACACTGAACCTGTGGAAGCATCAATCACACCACTGGCCTTCACCACTTTTCCCGGCTCGCTATATATCGTTCCGTCGGCCAGCATCAACTGCACAGCAGGATAGGCAGCGATGGCTGCACTCACTCCCCCCTGACCTTTTGTCATGGTGAGGAAATCCTTTTCTGTAACAGAGAAATACACCTCCATGGTGTTAATATCAGAGACAGTGGTCAGCGGTTCTACACTCGATGCACTCACCAAGGCACCAACCTTGAAAGGCAGACTGCCCACCACACCTGCCACAGGACTCTTCACATAGCAGTAGCTCAGCGCCTCTTTGGCTGATGCGAGAGCTGCCTGGGCCTGAGACAACTGTGCCTGTGCGGTAGTATAGTTATTTCCTGCTGTCTCGAGTTCATACTGACCTATCACCTTGTTGTCGAAAAGCTTCTTTGAATTCTCGTAGGTGAGCTTCGAAGTGTTCAACTGTGCCTGGGCAGTGTTGACAGCTGCCTGTGCCTGGCGCACCTGTGCCTGATATGTCTCATTGTCAACAACAAAGAGGAGCTGTCCTACGCCCACCGTCTGACCCTCATGCACACACACCTGTGTGAGGAATCCTGACACCTTTGGACGAATCTGTACATCCTGAATACCTTTGATTGTGGCGGGAAAGGTGGTCTGCAACTCTGTGCTTTGAGTAGCAACCGTACGCACAGCATACTCATTGTCAGCGAAATTGGGTTTTCCGCTCTGTCCACCACCTCCACAAGAGGCCATCACCGCACCGGCGATAATGGTCATCAACATCTGTTTTTTTCTCATACCTTATAAATATAGTTATTCTGTTCTGTAATACTTTTCTCTACTTTTCTATCTTGAAATTGTTGACTCTAAAAAGAAAACTCTACCTATCATTTTGGTTTTCAAAGTGCAAATATATAGAAAAATCAGAATACAAGCCCATTCCTGCCATAATATTTAACAAAAAATCTCTATCTTGAACACTTTTTCAAGAGGTCTTTAGTCCCATTTCTTCCGCCTTTCTCATCAGCAGTGCCATGAGTGGTTCTCGCTCATTCTCCACTGAGTTGTCGAGCACAGCCTCCTTGAGTGTTTGTTTGAGTATGCCCACTTCTCTGCATGGTGGCAGATGGAACATCTCCATAATCTCATTGCCATCGATACAGGGTTGGAGCAGACGGACATAGTCCTTTTCTTTCAGGTCAGCGAGTTTTTCCCTCACCATCCTGAAATTCTCAAGAAACTGCTTCTTCCTTATCTCGTTTTTGCTTGTGATATCTGCCTCACAGAGCATCATTAGGTCATCGATATCCTCTCCCGCATCGTTGAGCAGTCGTCTTACGGCACTATCGGTTACCTCCTCGTCAGCAATAACGATGGGGCGCATGTGCAGGTCAACCATCTTCTGCACATACCTCATCTTCATGTCCAGGGGTTGTGCCATTCTACGGAAGATAACAGGCACCATCTTTGCTCCCACGATGTTGTGGTTATGAAAGGTCCATCCAATGGGTGCCACCCATCGTTTGCATTTTGTCTTTCCCACATCATGTAGCAGTGCTGCCCATCTCAGCCAGAGGTTGTCTGAGCGTTTCGCCACATTATCAAGCACTTCGAGGGTATGATAGAAATTGTTTTTGTGTGCTCTTCCGTTCTTCACCTCTACGATATCCAGTGCTGCCAGTTCGGGCATGATGAGCATGAGCAGTCCACTCCTCTGAAGGTCAACAAAACCTTTGCTTGGTGTCTCACTCGCCATTATCTTGTTCAGTTCATCCTTGATGCGTTCTCCACTAATGATCTCGATGCGGTGGGCATTGCGTTCCAAGGCGGCAAACGTCTCGTCCTCTATCATGAAATTGAGTTGGGTAGCAAAACGTATGCACCTCAGCATCCTCAATGGGTCGTCGCTGAAGGTGATGTCTGGATCTAATGGTGTGCAAATCACTCCATCCTCCAAATCATAGATACCATCAAAGGGGTCAACAAGTTCTCCAAACCTATTTTTATTCAGACAGATAGCCAAGGCATTGATTGTAAAATCTCTTCTATTCTGATCATCTTCGAGCGTACCATTCTCCACCACCGGTTTTCTTGAGTCGTGGCTGTAGCTCTCCTTTCGCGCGCCAACAAACTCTACCTCCAGTTTGTGCCATTTCACCTGTGCCGTACCGAAGTTCTTGAAAACAGAGAGATGCGCCTCTCTACCAAGTTTGTTCTTCAACTGCTTAGCCACTGCGATACCACTGCCAACGACCACCACGTCAATATCTTTCGATGGTCGCTGTAGGAAGATGTCTCTCACATATCCTCCAACCACATAACACTCCACGGCCATATCGTCAGCCACCTCACCGATGAGATGAAAAATGGGTTGGTCAAGAATCTGAGCCAACTCCTCGTCAGTATATAGTTTCATTAGCTTTCCTCTTTGTTATCGCGCGGCAAAAGTACTAAAAAAAATGGAGAAAAGTGCAACATCGCTATCCTTACTGCATTATTGACTGAAAATCTATCGCCTCCGGCCTATTGTATCATCAAATTTACGCTGTTGAACAATCTGCATCTATGCGATGTACAGAGCGAATAGAAACAATACAAATGTAAGTGTTTTATCTATTTTACTAACACATTGACTTCCCAACACCCATCAAAATGGCGCTTTTTTCAATCAAGGACGACTGTGGGCGCAAATACGCAATTCTCGTGGCATGGTATTTTTACGTTCCTTAACAGCTGGCGTAAAACCTTTTTACCTCAGCGCACATGACTGCCCAGTCATAGCTAAGTGGAGTGTTAACAAATGTAATGATGGTTACTGAAAAGGCTGTTTTTGGGACCACTTTTTCAGGAGTTTTCGGTGAAATAGAAAAGGCTTTGGAACCCCTATTTCATCGGCATTTTATCGCATTTTTGACCCTCATTTCATGCAATCTGTGACTGCCCGTTCAATGCTCCTATGACTGCCCAGTCATAGGTAGAGTGACTGCCCAGTCATAGGTGGAGTGACTGCCCAGTCACAGATTTATTGAATATCACTGCGCAGTTATTGAACGGATATTGAACGAAACGGGGGTTTTTCGCTCATTTTTTGAACGGTTTTGAACGGAGGGTAGTTTGGCACACTTTTTGCAGCAACCTTTCTGCTGTAAAGATTTTTGCCGAAAAATGGCTAAAAATTGCCTTCTCAAAGATGAAAAAACGGCTCCATTTTTGCGGCAAAAACCAGTCAAAAATGCCCTTTTTCCTTCTATTTCGCAGGAAAAATTGGAGCGAAACGAAAAAGCAAAGTGTTACATATTCCGTCGATTCATGAGCAAAGTGTATTCTTATCTTCCAGGATACACATTTGTCACCGAGATGTACTTTAGCCAACAAATGGTATGGATGCTATCGGTAGTACTTCTGTATAATTGCACAATACTTTTTGCTTTCGCGGCAAATCTCCATATTTGGATTTTCAATCTTTCAGATGTCTGATATGCACGATACTGTTGCCATCGACATACTCGGTGCTTGTAATCTTGATATCTTGAGGAAGGCGAGGGGAGGGCGTACCATTGCCGAGAGCAATGGGCGTCCTTTCGATACGCAGCTCATCCCATAGCCCCTGGTCGATGAACCATTGCAGCGTCTTACAGCCCCCCTCTACCAAGAGCGACTGGAGACGCTGCGCATGAAGACTCGCCAGATGGAGCGGATGCGCATGGTCGATGACCAACCTGCGAGGGGAACGGCCACTCCAGTGTCTTACATCTAAGCGCGGATGCTCCCGCTCATCAGTGATGCGCCCAACGAGGATAGCGTCAACCTCGCTGCGCAACTTATGAACAAGCATCTTGGTGAAGGGAGTGGAGAGTGCCACCGCCTCCCCGTTGCGGTCGATGAACCCATCTGCCGACTGCGCCCACTTGAGGATGATGTAAGGCCGCTGCTGACGATGAAAGGTGAAGAACGTCTTGTTGAGCCGTTCACACTCCTCACGCAAGACACCGACGGTCACCTCGATGCCAGCCTCACGCAAGAGCTGGATGCCGCGCCCCTGCACTTCGGCGAAGGGATCGACACACCCCACCACAACACGCTTCACCCCCTTCTCGATGATGAGGAGGGCACAGGGAGGCGTCTTACCATAGTGAGCACAGGGTTCGAGACTGACGTAAAGGGTGGCTTCGGGCAGGAGACACTCATCGTGAGGCTTCACTGATGCAAAGGCATTCACTTCGGCATGAGCCTCGCCGCAGCGCACATGATAGCCCTCGCCGATGATGCGCCCACGCGCCACGATGACAGCACCCACCATAGGGTTGGGCTTGGCGTTCTGTCGCCCGTTAGCAGCCAGCTGGAGACAGCGATGCATGAAAATCTCGTCGGTAACCATGTAATAAGCTTTGAAAAATTTTGTCCAAAGTTACACATTCTTTCTCCTTTCACGTCATTCAGTAGCAGATTTTTTTGTAATTTTGCCGATAGTTATCGTTATTAACTAACTATCACATAAAAAAAACGAAGAGATATGGTATTGAATCTCAACAAGAACCTTAAGCTCTATTACAGCATAGGAGAGGTGGCAGAGATGTTCCAACTCAACGAGAGCACGCTCCGCTACTGGGAGCAGGAGTTTCCTTTTCTCCGTCCCAAGACCAAGGGTCCGAGTAAGGTGCGCCAATATTCGGAAAAGGATATTGAGCAGATAAAACTTATTCACAACCTTGTGAAGGTGAGAGGGTTTAAACTTGCTGCCGCTAAGAAAATCATCAACGCCAACAGAGATGGTGCCGACAAGACCGCCGATGTGTTGACGCGCCTCACCGAGGTGAGAGATATGCTCATGTCTATTCGTAAACAGCTGGGAGGATTAGAATGAGGTTTGCCATCATTGCAGCAGGCGAGGGCAGCAGGTTAGCCGCTGAAGGTATCACAGCTCCCAAACCCTTAGTAGAGGTGAGAGGAGAGAAACTCATCGACCGACTGATACGTATCTTTATGGATAATGAGGCCGAGGAGATTGTGGTGATTTGTAATGACCTGCGTCCTGAAGTAGCCCGGCATCTCGACAGGGTGAGCAGAGAAGGACTGGGTGGTCGCTCTATCCCCCTGCGTGTGGTGGTGAAGACCACGCCGAGCTCTATGCACAGTCTGGCTGCCCTCAGCTCTTATCTTGATGGTGCCCCCTTCTGTCTTACCACCGTTGATACCATCTTTGATGAACAGGAGTTTAAGCGTTATGTGAGTGATTTTAAACAGGCTGTGGAAGCGCAACAGGTAGATGGAATGATGGGAGTGACCGATTATATCGACGATGAGAAGCCCCTCTATGTAGAGACCGACGGCACTGGTCGTATCACTGCCTTTCTCGATAAGTCGGATGAGTGTAAACTGATTTCCGGCGGCATCTATTCGCTCACCCCCAAGGCTCTGGTCACCCTCAAAGGCTGTATGGAGCGTGGCGAGCATAGGATGCGCAACTTCCAGCGGGCGCTGGTGGCCGACGGACAGAGGCTACAGGCGTGGCTGTTTCATAAAGTGTTTGATATTGACCATGCTGAAGATATAAAGAAAGCAGAGCTATGACAAAGTTTAAAGAACTGTTGAGAGCCTCCTATAAGTCGTTAGATACCGAGGAATGGCTCGATATTCATTTTAACCGACCTATCGGTCTTTTGATTGCGCTGGCGGCAGCCCGACTGCGTATCACCCCCAATGCTATCACCATCTTCTCTTTCTTCCTCGGAGCAGGAGCAGGATGGATGTTCTATTATACCGACCTTACGCATAACCTTCTTGGGGTGCTGCTACTGACACTCGCCAACTTCTGCGACTCTGCTGATGGGCAGTTGGCACGCATGACCAACCAGCGCTCACTTCTGGGAAGAGCGCTCGATGGGTTCTCCAGCGATGTGTGGTTTACATCCATCTATTTTGCCCTCTTCCTCCGACTCTTCTCACAGCCTATCCCCCTGATAGGTATCGAATGGGGATGGTGGGGACTGCTACTCGTGTTCTGTGCCGGTGTGTTTGGACACACCCCCCAGTGTCGCTTAGCCGACTACTACAGGCAGGTGCACCTCTTCTTCCTTCTCGGTAAGGAAGGGAGCGAGCTCGACGACTCCCCCTCGCAACGTGCCATCCTCAACGCTCTCCCCAAGGAGAAATGGTTCGACCGACTCTTCTATACCCTCTATGGCAACTACTGTGCGGCACAGGAGAAGGATACACCACGTTTCCAGGTGTTCTATCAGCATGTGAGAACACGATGGCCCAATGCCGCCGATATCCCTCAGGAACTGCGTGATGAGGTGCGTCAGCACTCGTTGCCACTGATGAAATATACCAATCTTCTCACACATAACCTGCGTGCCATCTCCCTCTTTACTGGGTGCCTGATAGGATGGGCATGGCTCTATCCTGTGGTGGAGCTGACGCTGATGCCGCTGATGTATCTGAAGATGCACCGCACCCACGAAAAGATGAGTGTGATGTTAGACAAGAAATGGTTTGTACATTGATGAAACTGTTTCGCTGCTCCCTCTGGCTCTTCCTGCTCCCCCTCCTTCTCTGTATGCCTGCCCATGCGCAGCTCAATCCAGATGTGAGTAGTGATACCGCACAGTGGTATAACAAAACCCATGCTATCAGGGAAGTCACTGTCAAAAAGAAACGCCAGCGTTATCAGCGAAAAAACAACCCTGCTGTAGAACTGATGAGGCGTGTCATCGCCGCCAAACATCTCACGCTCCCCACCTCACGTAACCTGCATACCGACTCCTTTGCTGACTGCCGTAAGTATCAGAAAATAGTGCTTGCTGCCAATGCCATGAGTCCCGAGGTTGTGGAGAATGGGGTGTGGAAGATGCTTCCCGGTGTAGGTCAGCTGCTAACCCCCTGTCCTTATAACCAGCAACTCATCCTCCCCCTGGCACTCACCGAGCAGGTGACGCATCAGGTGGCGCGCCACCATCCACAAACGAAGAACGAGCGGCTCCTCGCTCAGCGTTCGACGGGTATAGGTGAGCTCTTCCGTTCGGGGCACCTTATCAATGATGTCATGCGTGATTTCTTCACCGATGTGCGAATTTATGATGAAGATATCCGACTGCTACAACACACTTTTCTCTCGCCTATCGCCGATAGGGCCATACAGTTTTATAACTATTATATCATCGACACCACCACGGTTGATACCGACCCCTGCATTCACCTCTTCTTTCGACCGGCCAATCCCCTCGACTTCGGTTTCAGTGGACATCTCTATGTCATGCACGACGGTAGCGACCGCGTGAGGCGATGTGTGCTCAACCTACCACCGCAGACCACCGTCAACTTTGTGGATAGGATGGTGGTGTTACAGGACTTCCAGGCTGTAGATGAGCATCACTGGATACTCGTGAGTGATGATATGATTCTTGAGCTGTCGCTCTTCGACTTCCTTGAAAGAGCTGTCGCCATACGTAACACACGTTATCAGGGGCACCGCTATAAGGAGTTGGCCGATAGCATGTATCGCCGGCCCGACGAGCGAGCGCAACAGTACCTTGCTGAACATCGAAGTCATGCCTACTGGGAGGAGATGCGCCCCATCTCTCTCTCGTCGGGAGAACAACGACTGCCCTCCTACATGGAGCAGCTCACCCACAACACCAAGGTGGGATGGATGCGCACCGCCCTCAGTCTCTTGGTGGAAAACTATGTAGAGACGGGACGCAAGGGACATGACAACCTGTTGGATATCGGTCCGCTAACGAGTATGGTATCTGCCAATGATGTTGATGGATTGAGAACACGTATCGGCGGCAAGACCACCGCCTTGCTTCATCCTCATCTCTTCCTTGAGGGATACTATGCCCGTGGATGGAGAAGTAGTAACGACTATTATCAGGCTAAGTTGACCTACTCCCTAACGCCTAAAACATACCTGGCAGAGGAGTTTCCAATGAGGAGCATCAGTGTGGAGTCGTCCTATGACGTGTCGTCGCCTTCCGACCGTTTTTTAGCCATCGATAAGGACAATGTGTTTATGGCTATGCGATGGAGTGAACGTAAGCGCCAAGTATTCACCCATAGGCAGCAGCTCACCCTCGACAGGGAGGAGCGGTGCGGACTGCGTACCACTCTCCGTCTCGCCTGCGAGGAGCAGGATCTGGCACAACCTAATGAGTGGGGAACAGCCGTCGCCAACAGTTTAGACAATAAGTTGCATACCACCGCCCTTACGCTTTCCCTGCGCTATGCACCCGGTGAGAAGTTGCTACAGACGAAACAACGCAGGCGACCGCTCAATCTCGATGCACCCGTGCTCACCCTGAGTCATACGTTCACCATCAAGGGATTTCTTGGAGGCGAGGTGCGTGGACAGGCAACGGAGTGCTCACTCTTCCGACGTTTCTGGCTCAACAGCTGGGGTAAGTTAGACCTGCGTATGGCGGGCGTCGTGCAGTGGCAGCGCGTACCTATCCTGCTGCTCCCCTCAGTGCCAGCTAACCTCTCCTATATCACCCGCCATGGCACCTTCGCCCTGGTCAACGACATGGAACTGATGGCCGACCGCTATGTGATGGGACAGCTCATGTGGGACCTCAACGGAAAACTCTTCAATAGGGTGCCACTCTTTCAGCGACTGAAGTGGAGGGAACTGCTGGGTGTGAGAGCTCTCTGGGGTACGCTCTCAGAGAAAAATGCCTCGCAGCCCTTGCCGCGCTATAGTTATCCGCTCGATGAGCAGCGCCCATATATAGAATGTGTGGCGGGCATTCACAATATCTTCCGCTTTTTCCATGTGGAATATGTGCGACGTTTCAGTTATCTCCACCTGCCTACTGCTCACAAACAGGGCATAAGGATGAAGGTGTCAATGAAATTCTAACAGGCATGGCGTAGTTTATGAAGAAAGTGTTATTAGCCGACCCGCAAGACATTACCCGTGCAGGCATGATGTATGTCTGTGAACAGTTGAATGTCAACAACCCAGTGAAGGTCTCCGATAAATATGAGTTGATAGAACGACTAAAAGAAAATGGTGATGCCATCGTCGTTATCGACTTCACCCTTTTTGATATCAATGATGTGGAAGAGCTGATGCTCTTCTCCGACCGCTTCCCCAGGGCACGGTGGGTTTTCTTCAGTGTCGATCTCAGTGTTGACCTGGTGCGTAGGGTGGCACTCAGTCCTCTTATGAGTGTCTTGCTCAAGGAGTCGCCTCTCACGGAGATAACTGAGTGTGTCAGTTATGCGCTGATGGGGCAACGTTATATCTGCCAACGGATGACGGAACAACTGCTCGCCCCCGTGCAGACCCCACTGGAAGACTGCAAGCTCACGCGCACTGAGATAGAGATACTAAAAGATATCGCCCTCGGACTCACCACCCGTGAGATAGCGGAGAAGCGTTTCTCTAGTTTTCATACCGTGAATACCCACCGCAAGAACATCTTCCGAAAACTCGGTGTCAACACCCTGCACGAAGCAACTAAGTATGCGCTACGTGCCGGACTGATTGACTCGGCAGAATACTACATCTGATGCTGTCGCCTGGAGTGACGACAGTTACTTAAAGTTTTTCAGACGGATGTCGAAGATGAGTGTGCTGTAGGCTGGGATAGAGGAGGTGGCACTGCTGCCATAGCCCAACTGCTGTGGGATATAAATGCGCCAGTAGTCGCCACGGTGCATGTGCATAAGGGCTGTGGAGAAGCCTGGGATGAGTTCGTTGACAACAAATGATGTCGGACGACAGAGCTCTTCATTAAACTCACCATAATACGACTGGTCGAACACCAATCCTTCGCTGTAAGAGTGGGAAGGAAGAAGGCGACCGAGGTAATGCACCGACACCGAATCGGTGAAGAGGGGCATCCCTTGAGCTATCTCTTCCTCGGAACCTTCGGCGATGACGTTGACAATGATATAGTCTGTTGGCTTGCCTTCGGTGTCATCCGACTTTGTCCATGACTTGATGCGACGCCAGTCGGTGCGCTCGGGATGAGCTTTGAGCAACCCCTCAACAGAGTCGGAGAGATGAGTGAAGAATGTAGCGTTCTTGGATGACCAGTTGGCATATTCCTCCACAGCATCGTCCTCTTCCTTACAGGAGGCAAAGAAGAGGACGGTGGTCATGAGGAGGAAGATGATATGAATCTTCTTGTTCATACGCGTCAGGTTATTGCAGTTTCTTTAGCAGCGATGCTATGCTCACCTTATCTTCAATGATGCTGTTGAGCTCGCTGATAGCTACTCGTTCCTGCTTCATGGTGTCGCGGAAGCGCAGGGTCACCTTGTTGTCGGTGAGTGTGTCGTGGTCAACGGTCACACAGAAAGGAGTACCGATGGCATCCTGACGGCGATAGCGCTTGCCGATAGAGTCTTTCTCATCATACTGGCAGTTGAAGTGGAACTTCAGATCGTTGATAATCTCACGAGCCTTCTCGGGCAGACCATCTTTCTTGACCAGAGGCATGACAGCGAGCTTGACAGGAGCCAGCGCTGCGGGCAGTTTCAGTACTACGCGGGTCTCGCCATTCTCCAACTTCTCCTCCTCATAGGCATGACACATGATAGAGAGGAACATACGGTCAACACCGATAGAGGTCTCAATGACATACGGAGTGTAGCTCTCGTTGGTCTGAGGGTCAAAGTATTTGATGCTCTTACCTGAGAATTTCTCATGCTGAGAGAGGTCGAAATTGGTACGGCTGTGAATACCCTCCACCTCCTTGAAACCAAAGGGCATCTTAAACTCGATGTCGGTGGCGGCATTGGCATAGTGAGCCAGCTTGTCATGGTCGTGGAAACGGTAGTTCTCAGCACCGAAGCCCAGTGCCTGATGCCATGCCATACGGGTCTGCTTCCACTTGGGGAACCAGTCGAGCTCTGTGCCTGGCTTCACGAAGAACTGCATCTCCATCTGTTCGAACTCACGCATACGGAAGATGAACTGACGTGCCACGATCTCGTTGCGGAAAGCCTTTCCAATCTGTGCGATACCGAAAGGAATCTTCATGCGTCCAGTCTTCTGAACATTGAGATAGTTGACAAAAATACCTTGTGCCGTCTCAGGACGCAGATAAACCTTCATCGAAGCATCTGCCGAAGCACCCATCTCGGTGGAGAACATCAGGTTAAACTGACGCACGTCGGTCCAGTTCTTTGTTCCGCTGATAGGGTCAACAATCTCTTCGTCGATGATTATCTGCTTCAGCGCCTCCAGGTCAGGACCTTGCATGGCTTCAGCATAGCGGGCATGGAGCGCATCGCGCTTAGCCTTCGTCTCCTTCACGCGCTCGCTTGTCTCCATGTATTTCTCCTCGTCGAAGCTCTCGCCGAAACGTTTGCGTGCCTTCTCCACCTCCTTGCTAATCTTCTCATCGTATTTGGCTATCTGGTCCTCGATGAGCACATCAGCACGATAGCGCTTCTTTGAGTCGCGATTGTCAATGAGGGGGTCGTTGAACGCATCCACGTGACCGCTGGCCTTCCAGATGGTAGGGTGCATGAAGATGGCAGAGTCGATACCCACGATGTTCTCGTGGAGCAACACCATACTCTTCCACCAGTATTGTTTGATGTTGTTTTTCAGTTCTACACCGTTCTGTCCGTAATCGTAAACGGCGCCTAATCCGTCGTAGATCTCACTGCTGGGGAAGACAAAACCATACTCCTTGCAGTGACTTACGATCTTTTTAAATACATCTTCTTGTGCCATTGTTTCTTTTTTAAATTGTATTTTGCTCTGCAAATGTACACAATTTGCATGGAAAAACAAAATATGTGTGCTATTTTTGGCTATTTCGCTCCTTTACATTATCTTTGCAGATAGAAAAGTTAACCCATTGACACCGCTAAAACCCATGAGTGACGAGATAAAAGAAGAGGAAGTACATTCAGATTATACCCCTGTGAATCGTTTTGATGCCTCGGTGGTACACCACCTTAGTGGTATGTATCAAAACTGGTTTCTTGACTATGCTTCGTATGTGATCCTTGAGCGTGCCGTTCCCCATATCGAGGATGGCCTGAAGCCTGTGCAGCGACGTATCTTGCACTCTATGAAGCGCATGGATGACGGGCGATATAACAAGGTGGCTAACATCGTGGGACACACCATGCAGTTTCACCCCCATGGAGATGCCTCTATCGGTGACGCACTGGTGCAGATAGGGCAGAAGGACCTGTTGGTAGATACGCAGGGTAACTGGGGAAATATCCTCACCGGCGACCGTGCTGCCGCTCCCCGATATATCGAGGCACGTCTCTCTAAGTTTGCCCTCGACACGGTGTTCAATCCCAAGACCACCGAGTGGCAACTCTCCTACGATGGGCGTAACAAAGAACCTATCACCCTCCCGGTGAAGTTTCCTCTCCTCCTGGCACAGGGAGCCGAGGGTATCGCCGTGGGTCTCTCTTCAAAGATTCTTCCTCATAACTTCTGTGAACTCTGCGAGGCTGCCATCAAGTATCTGCACAACCAACCCTTTGTGCTCTATCCCGATTTTCCTACGGGAGGCAACATCGACGTGCAGAAGTATAATGCTGGGCTCCGCGGTGGGTTGGTGAAGGTAAGGGCGAAGATAGAGAAACTCGACAACAAGACGCTCGTCATCAGGGAGATACCCTACGGCAAGACCACCTCGACGCTTATCGATTCTATCCTTAAGGCCATAGAGAAAGGAAAGATTAAGGCGCGCAAGGTGGACGATAACACAGCGGCACAGGTGGAGATACAGATACATCTCGCACCAGGTGTGTCGAGCGATAAGACGCTTGATGCCCTCTATGCCTTCTCCGACTGTGAGGTGAACATCTCGCCCAACTGCTGCGTCATAGAAGACAACAAACCTCGTTTCCTCACTGTTGATGATGTGCTCCGACATAGTGTGGAGCGAACCAAGTCACTACTGAAAAAAGAACTTGAGATAAGGCGCAACGAGCTCCTTGAACAGTTGCATTTCGCCTCGTTGGAGAAGATATTCATCGAGGAACGCATCTATAAGGATCGTAAGTTTGAGAATGCACCCGATGTGGACAGCGTATGCGCTCATATCGACGAGCGACTCACACCCTACTATCCACAGATGGTGAGAGAGGTGACTAAAGAAGATATCCTCCGCTTGCTCGAAATAAAGATGCAACGCATCCTGAAGTTTAATAAGGATAAGGCTGATGAGCTCATGGCTCGCATCAGGGAGGAGATAGAGGGGATAGAGCGCGACCTGAACAATATGGTTGAGGTGACAGCCAACTGGTTCCACTTCCTTTTGGATAAATATGGCAAGGCCTTCCCTCGCCGCACAGAGATACGCAACTTTGATACCATCGAGGCTACTACCGTTGTTGAGGCCAATGAAAAACTCTATATCAACCGTATGGAGGGATTCATAGGTACCGGACTCAAGAAAGATGAGTTTGTGTGCAACTGCTCTGACATCGACGATATCATCATCTTCTACCGTGAAGGAAAATTCAAGATTGTCAGAGTGGCAGAGAAGATTTTTGTGGGAAAGAATATCCTCCATGTCGCTGTCTTCAAACGCAATGACAAACGTACCGTGTATAATGTGGTTTATCGCAATGGTAAAAAGGGATATTACTATATCAAACGCTTCTGTGTGACCGCCATCACCCGCGACCGTGAGTACGATATCACCCGCGGTGTGCCAGGCTCGCGTATCATCTATTTTACTGCCAACCCCAACGGCGAGGCGGAGGTGATTAAGATTACACTCGATCCCTCAGAGGTGAAGGTCAGTCGTAAGGCCAGCATCTTCATCGAGAAGGATTTCTCGGAGGTGGGTATCAAGGGACGTAACTCACAGGGTAATATCCTTACCAAGAAGGAAATCTGTCGCATTGGACTCAAGAGTCACGGACACTCTACTCTCGGCGGACGTCAGGTGTGGTTTGACCCTGATGTCAACCGTCTGAATTACGATGAGCATGGACGACTATTGGGTGAGTTTAATGATAATGACATGATTCTTGTGGTGCTCAAGACTGGAGAGTTTTATCTCACTAATTTCGATGCCAACAACCACTATGAGGACAATATCCAGTATATTGAGAAATATGACAGGGAGAAATGCTGGACGGCTGTAGTCCTTGATGCGGATAACGATAACAATGCTTATCTCAAACGATTCACCATGGAGGCTACACGCCGCAAGCAGAGTTACCTCGGTGAGAACCCCAACAGCCGTCTGCTCCTCATCACTGACCAGCGTCATCCCCGACTGAGGATACGCATAGGCAATGATGACAGCCGAGTACCTATGGAGGTGGATGCCGTTGAGTTTGTTGGCGTGAAGGGATTCAAGGCCAAGGGAAAACGACTCACTACAGACGTTATCACTCAGTTGCAACTGCTCGACCCATTGACCGAGGATGAAGAAGAGGCAACGGAAGACGTGGAGTCGCTGCCCGACAAGGAGGCTAAAGAGGAAAACCTCGACCCTGATGCAGGGAAGAGCCAACAGCAGGTGATTGATGAAATAACAGGTCAACTCAATCTCTTTGACACCGATGAGAACTGATGACGGATGGCGTTTTGTCAGAATGGCGTGTGTCGCCTCGCTACTGTCGCTCCTGCCTATAGCGGGATGGGGACAGAAGGGGGAAACGGCCACCGATTCGATTGCTGCACTTCTCGGTGCTGAGCGACCTCTATATAGCTCTTCCTATATGTTAGGTATCGGTGGAACACAGAGCCTCGATACTTATCTCTCTCAAGAGCATTACAATGGTACAGGCATCACGTTTCTCGCCACCCAGAAACGCCGTCGCCGTCCCTCGGCAGCATGGAGCACGCTCATGGAACATCAGGCTAACCTCTCCTTGCTGAGCGACCGAGCGAATCAGACCGATGAGATAGAGGGGAGCTACCGCTTCTTTATCGGCCGACTGCACCGATGGCAGTTGCTTGACAATAGGCTCTCCCTCTCTGCTGGAGGTATGGCTGTCCTCTCCTTAGGCTTTATCTACAATACCCTTGGTGGCAACAACCCTGCACAGGCGCGTGTCAACCTCGATATCATGCCCACGGGAGCTGCCTCCTATCGTTTCCAGATAGGTAAGATGCCCTTTGTGGCTCATTATGAGTTGCAGATGCCCCTCGTCGGTCTTGCTTTCTCTCCCAATTATGGGCAGTCGTATTACGAGATTTTCTCGCGTGGCGACAACGACCACAACGTGGTGCCTACCACCTTCGTCTCTGCCCCCACCTTCCGTCAGCAGTTCTCTGTCTCCACCCCGCTCTCCCGTCGTTGGGCATTGCGTGTGGGTTATCTCGGCGATTATGAACAGCTGCAGGTCAACCATCTCAAACGTCATGTCTATACCCATCGGGTGATGATGGGCATCGTCAAGGAATTCCAACTCTTATAACCCCATCTCCTCGTTAAGTCATGAAACAGTTATCCTCCTTCTTCTCCCTCGCTGCCTTCGTGCTCATCGCCCTCCTTCCTTTCTCGTGTGTCGATGAGGAGGAGTTTGACGACAGTCCTCAGGGTAATTTCGAAGCCCTATGGAAGATACTCGACGAGCACTACTGTTTCTTTGAAGAGAAGAGGGCTGCGTATGGACTCGATTGGAACGAGGTGCACGAAAAATATCGTGTGCGCATCAGCAACAAGATGAATCGCAACCAGCTCTTTGAGGTGTGCAGTGAGATGCTGGCCGAACTGCGCGATGGTCATGTCAACCTTTCTACAGCACACGACTTTGCACGCTATTGGCATTGGCATGAAGACTATCCTTCCAACTTCAGCGACACGCTTCAGCGTCGTTACCTCGGCACCGACTATAAGATAGCGGCGGGACTCAGATATAAGATTCTTGACGATAACATCGGCTATGTTTACTATGAGAGTTTTAACGATGGTATTGGAGAGGGTAATATCGATGAGGTGATAAGTGCACTGATGCTCTGTCGCGGTCTCATCCTTGACATACGTAACAATGGTGGTGGACAGCTCACCAATGCAGAACGGCTGGCTGCCCGTTTCCTCAACGAGACAACCACAGTGGGTTATCTCTGTCATAAGACAGGCACTGGTCACAGCGATTTCTCCTCACTCAAGGAGCAGCGCCTCAGTCCTTCGTCTAATCTCCGCTGGCAGAAGAAGGTGTGTGTGCTCACTAATCGCAGTGTCTATAGTGCAGCCAATGAGTTTGTTAAGTATATGAAATGCAGTCCTCATGCCATCATTGTAGGAGATAAGACAGGTGGTGGAGCAGGAATGCCTTTCATGAGTTCGCTCCCCAATGGGTGGGCAGTACGTTTCTCTGCATGTCCAATGTTTGATGTCAACAGACAGTCGGTGGAGTTTGGCATCGACCCCGATGTGGCTGTCTCCATCACCGATGCCGATTTCCTTCGAGGACGTGATACCATCATCGAGGAGGCACGTGCGCTGCTCGTCAGTCCCTGAGATGGTCAACGAGATAAACCCAAATCAGTTCATTAGACTATTATGCGCAAACGAACTTTGGAATTCATCCGACCATTTGACTTTGTCTTCCTCCTCGCGACTCTGCCATTCAAGTAAACTTGATGGCTCTCGCTGCTCGTTCGGTTCTCGCCATGGCATAGCTCAAGCGAGCTTAGCTCTGCTCATTTGGCTT
>JAHAZN010000084.1 GCA_018385335.1 Prevotella sp. | reverse complement strand
ATGCACGTGTATGGAATAGGGTGTTCTCTATTCGTGCTACCATGCCAATCAGAATGTCACGTCCTTGGATTACCTTGCCAACGGATCCTTTGAAAGTGTACTTTGATATGTGCATCATCAAGTACTTCCTTGATATTATTTCTCCAAACAATGATATGCTTGACAAGATGAACAGTCTTTTTTCCACATTTCCAGAAATAGATAAGGCTGCCCTTGGTTTCCCTCCTGGTTGGGAAATCGAACCTCTGTGGCATTAAAAGGCAATATGAAGTGACTGCTAACCACCTCACATCACCCACATTTTTTGTAAATTCGGTGTGACAGAAGGTTAAAAAAGCCAACATGGGGAGGTATATTAACAAAAAGACTAACAGTGGCACCCTGGGGTATAGGGCAGTCCGTAGGTCACGCCCTGCAGGGGCCACCTGCGATCAGCCCAGGGTAACGCCCTGGGTATATCGAAAACGCTCTGCATTTTTTATCTTTTGCAGGATGATGGATTGTTAATTCTGCAAAGGAGTGAGTGCAAGTCCTATATAGCGCATGGAATTGGGTGCAAAATGGGTGCAACTTTGAACTATGAAAAAAAGAAAAGTCCCGTAAGCATTGACCTACAGGACTTCTTTTGCGCTTCAGGATGGGCTTGAACCAACGACCCCATGATTAACAGTCATGTGCTCTAACCAACTGAGCTACTGAAGCAGAAGCAACCGTTATTTCTTGATTGCGGTTGCAAAGGTAATGTGTTTTTTTTATCTACCAAAACTTTTTCGAGAAAAATTTATTCAGAAACCACATTTTTTTAAAAAAAAGGGATGTAAAGGGACTTTATTACTCGAGAATGCTGTAATTTTGTAAGCTGAAAAGGACGAAAAACGAAAAGAAATGAAGAAAAGAATCCTGTTGATAGCAGTCTTTATGAGCCTCTTGGTGGCTCCAGTAGTTGCGCAGAAGTCGAAAAACCATAATTTTGAGGTGGCAAAACACCTTGATATCTTTAATCGACTCTATCGAACGCTCGACCTGATGTATGTAGATACACTCGATGCCGGTCAGGTGGTGGAGAAGGGTGTCCATGCTATGCTCAGCAGTCTCGACCCCTATACAACCTATTATTCGCCAGAGAAAGAGAAGGACCTCAAGATGATGATTACCGGGAAATATGCGGGCATAGGTGCTGTGGTGAGGTATCATCAGAGAGAGAAATGTGTGGTGATTGACGAACCTTATGAGGATATGCCTGCTGCCATGGTCGGCTTGATGAAGGGTGATATGGTGCTGAGCATCGATGGAGAGGATATGAGAGGAAAGACCACTTCAGAGGTGAGCAGCAAACTGCGTGGTGAGGCTGGGACGACCTTTAAGCTGAAGGTGAAAAGACCTTCCACGGGAAAGACGATGGAGATGAGTATCAAACGAAAGAACATCAAATTCCCTGATATCCCCTTCTATGGCTTCTGTGATGAGGGGGTGGGCTATATCTCCCTGACAGGATTTACCGAGGGATGTGCCAAGAACATGCGCAGAGCCTTTGTGGAACTGAAGGAGAGGGGAGCACAACAACTCGTGCTCGACCTCCGCGGCAATGGTGGTGGCTCCCTGGCTGAGGCAGTGGAGATAGTAAACCTCTGGGTGCCGAAGGGCATCACACTGGTGGAGACAAAGGGTAAGAGGAAACAGTCGAACCGTAGTTATGTGACGAAGGTCGAACCCGTTGATTCGCTGATGCCGATGGTGGTGCTGGTGAACGGAGAGACGGCGAGCGCCAGCGAGATAACGGCTGGATCGCTGCAGGACCTCGACAGAGCAATAATCATAGGTACACGCACGTATGGTAAAGGACTGGTGCAGACGCCTTTCGACCTGCCCTATAGTGCGAGCGTGAAGATAACAACAGGAAAATACTACATCCCCAGCGGACGCTGTGTGCAGGCTATCAACTACAGTCACTCGGGAGGTGGATATAAGGAGCGCATCCCCGACAGTCTGACGCACGTGTTCTATACACGCAACGGACGAGAGGTGAGAGATGGCGGAGGCATCAAACCTGATGTGGAGATAAAACCCGACACGATGCCTAATATCGTTCTTTATCTCGACAGGATGGACTCTATAGAGGTGACTTTCGACTATGTGACCGATTATGTGGCGAAGCATGATCAACCCAACTCACCCAGTGAATGGCAACTCTCGGATGAAGACTATGAAGATTTTAAGAAAAAGGTGGTGAAGAGTGGATTCACCTATGATAGGATGACCGAGAAGAAATTGGACGAACTGATGGAAATGGCGCGATTCGAAGGTTATTATGACGAGAGCAAAGAAGAGTTTGAACTGTTGAAGAAGAAACTCAAACACGATGTGGCTCGCGACATGGAGCGCTATAAGGAGCAGATAAAAAAAATGCTCGAGGGCGATATCATCGTTTCCTGGTTCTATCAGAGAGGGGCCTATGAAGCTTCGATAAAGGACGACAAGGTGCTGAAAGAAGCACTGAAGTTCCTGAAAGATGAGAAGGCTTATAGGCAACTTCTTAGAGGAAAGGAGAATAAAAAGTAAGACGGAAGAAAGAAAAACAGAGAAAAACTTGTGAGAACAGAGCTTTTTTCGTAACTTTGCACCGTTCAGTGGAATGAGGGGCTTTTAGAAGCTCCTCATTTTGTTTTTAATTATTACAGTTTATGATAGAAAAAAATGTAGTGATGGAGGTTTTGGAAGAGTGGTTGCAGGGCAACGACTACTTCCTTGTGGACCTGGTGATGGGCAACGACGACCGTATCGTGGTGGAGATTGACCATCAGGATGGCGTGTGGATAGAGGACTGCGCTAAGTTGAGCCGATTCCTCCAGGAGAAACTGGGTGATGAATTGGGCAACTATGAGCTGGAGGTTGGCTCGGCAGGCATCGGGCAGCCTTTCAAGGTGGCGCGCCAATATCTCAACTACATAAACAAAGATGTGGAGGTGATGGATGAGAACGGAAAGAAATGGCAGGGTCTGCTCTCTGCTGTCGATGGCAACAACTTCACTATCACATTCAAAGAGAAACAGAAGATAGAGGGGAAGAAACGCCCCGTGATGGTTGAGGTGGAGAAACACTTTGAAATGGACAAGGTGAAATACACCAAATACCTGCTCAACTTTAAATAAAAACAAGAAACGAAAATAGCACTATGGCACTTAAGAAAGAAGAGAAGGGTCCAAGCATGATTGAGACCTTTCAGGAGTTTAAAGAGACCAAGAACATCGATCGCACTACGCTCGTCAGCGTGCTGGAGGAGAGCTTCAGAAACGTGATAGCAAAGATGTTTGGCAGCGATGAGAACTATGACGTGATAGTCAACCCCGACAAGGGTGACTTCGAGATCCACCGCAACAGGGTCGTTGTGGCCGACGGCGAGGTGGCTGATGAGAACAGGGAGATTGCACTCTCTGATGCTCGTAAGATAGAGCCCGATTATGAGGTGGGCGAGGAAGTGAGCGAAGAGGTGAACTTCAGTAAGTTCGGACGCCGAGCTATCCTCAACCTGAGACAGACACTAGCATCGAAGATTCTTGAACTCGAACACGACTCTCTCTATAATAAATACAAGGAGAAGGTGGGATGTGTCGTGAGCGGCGAGGTGTATCAGGTATGGAAGAGAGAGGTGCTTCTCATCGATGACGAGGGCAACGAACTCCATCTGCCTAAGAACGAACAGATACCTTCAGATACTTACCGCAAGGGTGAGACAGTGAGAGCCGTCGTGGCACGTGTGGACAACGAGAACAACAACCCACGCATCATCCTCAGTCGTACCAGTCCTGTTTATCTCGAGCGTCTGCTCGAGGCTGAGGTGCCTGAGATTGCTGACGGACTTATCACCATCAAGCGCGTAGCCCGTATGCCGGGTGAGCGTGCCAAGGTGGCTGTGGAGAGCTACGACGAGCGCATCGACCCCGTTGGCGCATGCGTCGGCGTGAAGGGTAGTCGTGTGCATGGCATCGTAAGAGAGCTGGGCAACGAGAATATCGATGTGATCAACTACTCCAACAACGTGCGCCTCTTCATACAGCGCGCACTCAGTCCTGCTAAGGTGTCGAGCATCAACCTCGATGAGGAGAACCGCAAGGCTGAGGTGTATCTGCAGCCCGAAGAGGTGTCGCTCGCTATCGGACGTAGCGGTATGAACATCAAACTGGCCTCTATGCTCACCGAATATACCATCGACGTGTTCCGCGTGGTGAACGAAGGTGAGGAGGATGAAGATATCTACCTCGATGAGTTTGCTGACGAGATCGACCAGTGGGTGATCGACGCAGTGAAGGCGCTCGGCATCGACACGGCTAAGGGTGTGCTCAACGCACCACGTGAGATGCTCATCGAAAAGGCTGACTTGGAGGAGGAGACCGTTGACCAGATGCTCAACGTGCTCAGAGCCGAGTTTGAATGAGTGTGAGGAGATAAGCAAGTAATTTTAAAAATCAAGCGAGAATGGCCATCAGATTAAATAAAGTATTGACAGAGCTGAATATCGGTCTGCAGACGGCCGTCGATTTCCTTAAAAACAAAAAGAACTTAGGGGAGATAAAGGAAGAGATCACCCTGAGTACGAAAATCACCGAAGAGCAGTATGAGGCGCTGGTGAAGGAGTTTAAGGGAGATATGGCGGTGAAGAACGAGGCTGAGAGGATATTCACCAAAAAGAATAAGGAGAAGAAACCTGAGAAGAAGGTTCAGAAGGGTGAGGATCTGCTCGAAGAGCGTCCATCCTTCAAACCAATAGGCAAGATTGACCTCGATGCGCTGGAGGGAAAATCCTCTAAGACGGTAAATAAAGAGGAGAAGACACCTGCCGCTCAGGCTCCTAAAGAGAAGAAGGCTGCTCCTTCTGCCGAAGAAGTGGCTAAACCTGTGGCACCTGTCGCTCCTAAGGAGGAGCCTAAGGTGGAACAGCCTGCACCTGTGGCTGAAGCAGAGCCAAAGGTGGCACCTGCTGCTCCTAAGGAGGAACCCAAGGAGGAAAAGAAAGCCGAGGCTGTAAAGAAGGAAGAGCATGTAGCTAAAGCTGCTGTCCAGGAGGCGACTCCTAAACAGCAGGAGGCACAGCCCGAGGTGAAGTCTGCCACCGCACAGACAACCCTCTATACCACCGGGTCGGCAGAGAAAATGTCGCCCAAGCTGAATGTGCTGGGAAAGATTGACCTTGACGCTATCAACCAGAGTACTCGTCCAAAGAAGAAATCGAAGGAGGAGAAGAGAAGGGAGAGAGAAGAGAAGGTGGCTCAGATGCATGGCGCCAACGGCGAGCGTAAGAAGCGTGTGCGTATAGGAAAGGAGCGCGTGGATATAGAGGCCGAAAGTCAGCAGTCGAATGCTAACAAGAAAAAGAACAAAGGCAACGGTGGCACCCCCAATAATGCCAATAACCAGCAGCAGGGTGGAGGAAAGCGCAACAGAAAGAACCGCAACCAGCCCAAGCCTGTTGAGGTGAGTGATGAGGATGTTGCACGCCAGGTAAAGGAGACGCTCGCCCGTCTCACCAATAAGACGCAGAACAAGAAGGCTGCCAAATATCGCCGTGAGAAGCGTGAGGCTGTGCAGGAGCGTCTCAACGAGGAGATGCAGGAGCAGGCAGCAGAGAGCAAGACGCTGAAGCTGACGGAGTTTGTTACCGTGAGCGAGTTGGCTACGATGATGAACGTGCCCGTGAACAAGGTGATAGGTACCTGCATGAGCATCGGTATCATGGTGAGTATCAACCAGCGTCTCGATGCCGAGACCATCAACCTCGTGGCTGATGAGTTTGGTTTCAGCACCGAATATGTGAGTGCAGAGGTGAGTGAGGCTATCCAAGAGGAGGAGGACGATGAGAACGATCTCGTGCCCCGCGCACCCATCGTCACCGTGATGGGTCATGTCGATCATGGTAAGACCTCGCTCCTCGACCATATCCGCAACACCAACGTCATTGCCGGTGAGGCAGGTGGTATCACTCAGCACATCGGTGCGTATAACGTGAAACTCAAGGACGGCCGACGTATCACCTTCCTCGATACACCTGGTCATGAGGCCTTCACCGCCATGCGTGCCCGTGGAGCACGGGTGACAGATATCGCCATCATCATCGTGGCTGCCGACGACAGTGTGATGCCTACCACTAAGGAGGCCATCGCTCATGCACAGGCTGCCAACGTGCCTATGGTCTTTGCCATCAACAAGATTGATAAACCGGGTGCTAACCCCGATAAGATACGTGAGGACCTCTCACAGATGAACCTCCTCGTGGAGGAGTGGGGAGGTAAATACCAGTGTCAGGAGATCTCTGCTAAGAAAGGTATCGGTGTCGATGACCTCTTGGAGAAGGTGCTCCTTGAGGCAGAGATGCTCGACCTCAAAGCCAACCCCAACAGAAAGGCTACGGGCTCTATCATCGAGTCGTCGTTGGACAAGGGACGTGGATATGTATCTACAGTGCTCGTGAGCAACGGTACACTCAAGGTGGGTGATATCGTGGTGGCTGGAACAAGTCACGGACGTATCAAGGCGATGTTCAACGAGCGTAACCAGCGCATGGAGAAGGCAGGACCTGCTGAACCCGCTATCATCCTCGGTCTCAACGGCGCACCTACTGCCGGCGACTCCTTCCATGTGATGGAGACAGAGCAGGAGGCACGTGAAATTGCCAACAAGCGCGAGCAGTTGCAGCGCGAGCAGGGTCTGCGCACACAGACACGTCTCACCCTGGCTGACATCAGTCATCGCATCGCCCTCGGCTCATTCAAGGAGCTCAACCTCATCGTCAAGGGTGATACCGACGGTAGTGTGGAGGCACTCAGTGACTCATTCATCAAGCTCTCTACCGAGAAGATCAAGGTGAACGTGATTCACAAGGCTGTGGGACAGATCTCAGAGAACGATGTCACGCTCGCCGACGCTTCCGATGCTATCATCGTGGGCTTCCAGGTGCGCCCCTCTTCGGCAGCACGCAAGCTCGCAGACAACGAGGGCGTGGAGATCAATACCTACTCTATCATCTACGACGCCATAGAGGACATCAAGTCGGCTATGGAGGGTATGCTCGAGAAGGTGAAGAAGGAGGTGGTGACCGGACAGGTAGAGGTGCGCGAGGTTTACAAGATCTCCAAGGTGGGTACCGTAGCTGGTGCCTTGGTGACCGAAGGTAAGGTGCACCGTACTGACAAGGCTCGTCTCGTGAGAGATGGTATCGTGGTTCACACGGGTGAGATCAATGCCTTGAAGCGTTATAAGGATGACGTGAAAGAGGTGGCGGTCAACTTCGAGTGTGGTATCAGTCTCGTCAACTTCAATGACATCCAGCAGGGTGATATCATCGAGACCTTCACCGAGATTGAGGTGCAGCAGAAATTATAATTGTCTCCCTTTAGGGGATAGAGATATTAAGCCCGGGGCATTGCTCCGGGCTTAATGGTTTTAGCCCACCAAAGGTAAAAAACAGTGGTTTTCTTAAAATAAATATAGATTTTCTTTGCTCATCTGCATAAATATGTATATCTTTGCCGCCATATTTTGTATAAATATACGATATATGAAGGTAAAGAAAGACAGATTGGATACTCTGCGCATGATTATCTCCAGCAGAGAGATGGGCAGTCAGGACGAACTGCTCACCGCCCTGCAGCAGGAGGGTTTTAAGTTGACACAGGCCACGCTGAGCCGCGACCTCAAGCAGCTGAAGGTGGCTAAGGCTGCCAGCATGAACGGTAACTATGTCTATGTGTTGCCCAATGTCACCATGTATAAGCGCATCAGTACTCCCGTACAGATTAAAGAGATGATGCAGGTGCCAGGGTTCCGCTCTATCCATTTCTCAGGAAATATGGGAGTCATCAAAACCCGTCCCGGCTATGCCAGCAGCATCGCTTATAACATCGACAACAGCAATATCCCCTATATCCTCGGAACCATCGCCGGTGATGATACCATCTTCATCGTGATAAGAGAGGATGCTTCAGAGAGGGATGTGGTGACTGCACTGAGCAGTGTAGTGCCCGATATGAAATAGTTTTTTTATCTACGACAATGAAAACAGAAGATATTGAGATTCTTGTGGCAGGACCAGAGCATGAGGTGTATGTGGACACCATCCTGCAGACGATAGCCGACGCAGCCAAGGTGCGCGGGACAGGTATTGCTAAGCGAACACATGAATATCTCGCCACGAAGATGAAGGAAGCCAAGGCGGTGATAGCCCTCCATGGAGAGACCTTTGCCGGCTTCAGTTATATTGAGACCTGGGGCAATAAAAAGTATGTCACTACCTCCGGTCTTATCGTGCATCCCGACTTCCGCAACCTCGGCGTCGCCAAACGCATCAAGGACATGACCTTTACGCTGGCACGCACACGCTGGCCGCATGCCAAAATATTCAGTCTGACGAGCGGTGCGGCTGTCATGGCGATGAACACACAGCTGGGCTATCAGCCTGTGACCTTTGCCGACCTCACCGATGATGAGGCTTTCTGGCGTGGATGTGAGGGGTGTATCAATGTGGATGTGCTCAAACGTACGGGCAGGAAATACTGCATATGTACCGCTATGCTCTATGACCCTGAGGAACATCTGCCGGCAAAGATCCCTCAGGATGTGCTCGACCGCATCAAAGAACTGGATGCGCCGTCTGTGTGACCAGAGAAGAAAGAGCTAACGAGAGAACAACAGTGAACAAACAAAAAAACAATAAGAAAACAAGTATATGGATAAGGTAATGACAACATCCCCCGTAGGGGAGAAGGGAGGCGCCAAGCGTGTAGTGGTGGCTTTCTCAGGAGGACTCGACACCTCTTACACAGTGATGAAACTGAAGGAAGAGGGTTACGACGTGTATGCCGCTTGTGCCAACACAGGAGGATTCAGTGAGGAACAGCTCAAGAAAAATGAGGAGAATGCCTATAAGCTCGGAGCAAAGGCTTATGTCACCCTTGACGTGACACAGGAGTATTATGAGAAGTCGCTGAAGTATATGATCTTCGGTAATGTGCTGCGCAACAACTGTTACCCCATCTCTGTGAGCTCGGAGCGCATCTTCCAGGCCATCGCCATCGCACGCTATGCCAAGGAGATAGGTGCCGATGCCATCGCTCACGGTTCTACAGGAGCAGGCAACGACCAGATACGTTTCGATATGACCTTCCTCGTGATGGCCCCCGGCGTGGAGATCATCACCCTCACAAGAGACAAAGCCCTGTCGAGAAAAGAAGAGGTGGACTATCTCAATGAGCATGGCTTCTCTGCCGATTTCGCCAAACTGAAATACTCTTATAACGTAGGTATCTGGGGCACCAGTATCTGTGGAGGAGAGCTCCTCGACAGTACACAGGGACTGCCCGAGGAGGCCTACCTCAAACATGTGACACGTCAGGAGGAGTCGCTCCTCAAGATCACCTTTGAGAAGGGAGAGATTGTAGCTGTCAATGGTGAACATTTTGATGATAAGGTGAAGGCCATACAGAAGATTGAGGAGATAGGCGCTGCCTATGGCATAGGACGCGACTGCAACGTGGGCGACACCATCATCGGTATCAAGGGACGTGTGGGCTTTGAGGCTGCAGCACCCAAACTCATTATCGAGGCACACCGACTCTTAGAGAAATCGACACTCAGCAAATGGCAGCAGTACTGGAAAGACCAGGTGGCCAACTGGTATGGAATGTTCCTTCATGAGAGTCAGTATCTCGAGCCCGTCATGCCGGATATCGAGGCTATGCTCACCTCTTCGCAGCGCAATGTCAATGGTACGGCTATCCTCAAGCTCCGCCCCTTGGGATTCGAGACTGTGGGCGTTGACAGCAACGACGACCTGCTCAAGTCGAAGCTCGGTGAGTATGGAGAGATGCAGCATGGATGGACCAGCGAGGAGGCAAAGGGATTCATCAAAGTGCTGAGTACACCACTGAGAGTATATTATGGTATTCACCCCGACGAAGAGAGATAAGCAATGATACGTGTAGGTATATTAGGAGCAGCCGGATATACGGGAGGTGAACTCATCCGCCTGCTCATCAATCATCCGCAGGTGGAGCTGGTGTTTGCCAACAGTGAGAGCAACGCCGGCAACAGCGTCGATGAGGTGCATGAAGGTCTGATGGGGGAGACCACACTCTCCTTCACCGCCGACATGCCTTTCGATAAGGTGGATGTGGTGTTCTTCTGTTTCGGACATGGAAAGAGTGAACAGTTTCTAAAAGAACATGATATCCCCGCTCATGTCAAGATCATCGACCTGGCACAGGACTTCCGACTCCGTGGATGTCAGCCCTATCAGGCGGGCATGACCTTCACGCCTCAGTGTCATGATTTCATTTATGGACTGCCAGAAATCAACAAGAAAGAAATAGCACAGGCCCTACATGTGGCCAACCCAGGATGCTTCGCCACCTGTATTCAGTTGGGACTGCTCCCCGCCGCAAACCTCAAACTCATCAACAACGACGTGGCAGTGAACGCCATCACCGGTTCTACCGGCGCAGGACAGAAACCTTCTGCCACCACACACTTCTCCTGGCGCATGGGTAATATGAGCATCTATAAACCCTTTACCCATCAGCACGTGCCCGAGATAAGACAGAGCCTCACACAGGTGCAGGGAACGCTGGAGGCGGCTATCGACTTTATCCCCTATCGAGGCGACTTCGCACGAGGTATCTTCGCTACGGAGGTGGTGACCACCGATATGGCAATAGAGGAAATCGTAGAGGGATACAAGGAGTTTTATAGAGATGCAGCATTCACCCATTATTCTGATCGCCCCATCGACCTCAAACAGGTGGTGAACACCAACAAGTGTCTGGTGCACTGCGAGAAGTTTGGCAACAAACTGCTCATCACCTCATGTATCGATAACCTGCTGAAGGGAGCGGTGGGACAGGCTGTACAGAACATGAATATCATGTTTGGATGTGACGAGCACGAAGGACTCAGACTGAAGGCGTCGGCGTTCTAAACGATGGTTCAGAAGAAGCAACAACAATACATTTCATGGGTCTTCGGATAGGCTGTACATGCTATGCTGATGACCTCATACAACGACAAGATCATGGAGAAAGACAATAACAACATAGCAACAAAGGGTGGGCTCTTCGATGTCTATCCCTTGTTTGATATCAACATCACGAAGGGACAGGGCTGTGCCGTGTGGGACGACAAAGGACAGGAGTATCTCGACCTCTATGGAGGTCATGCCGTCATCAGCATCGGTCACTGCCATCCTCACTATGTGGAGTGTGTCACAAGGCAGTTGCAGCAGTTGGGCTTCTATTCCAACTCCGTCATCAACACCCTGCAGCAGCAGTTGGCCAACCGTCTGGAGAAGGCATCGGGCTATGACGACTATCAGCTCTTCCTTATCAACAGTGGTGCCGAGGCCAATGAGAACGCACTGAAGCTCGCCTCTTTCCACACCGGACGCACACGCGTGCTCTCCGCACAGAAGGCGTTTCATGGGCGCACCTCACTTGCCGTTGAGGTGACTGCCAACCCCAAGATTATCGCACCTATCAACGCCAATGGACACACCACCTATCTGCCGCTCAACGACCTGAAGGCATGGGAGGACGAATTGAAGAAAGGTGATGTGTGTGCATGTATCATCGAGTGCATCCAGGGCGTGGGTGGCATACAGATGGTCACTAAGGAGTTTGCACAGGGACTGGCTGCTGCCTGCAAGGAGAACGGTGCTGTCCTCATCTGCGATGAGATACAGTGTGGCTATGGACGTAGCGGACGTTTCTTCGCCCATCAGTGGCTGGACATCCGTCCCGACCTCATCACCATGGCTAAGGGCATCGCCAACGGATTCCCCATGGGAGCAGTACTCATCTCACCCGACTTCAAACCTGAGTATGGACAGCTCGGCACTACCTTTGGAGGTAACCACCTGGCATGCGCTGCTGCCCTTGCCGTGCTCGACGTGATGGAGCAGGAGCAGTTGGTAGAGAATGCAAGGAAGACCGGCGACTACCTCATCCAACGGTTGCGTGAGATGCAACAGACCAACCCACATATCACTGATGTGAGAGGACGAGGACTGATGATAGGCATAGAGCTCGATATCCCACACAAGGAACCGAGAGGACTACTGCTCCACGAGGAGCATGTCTTCACTGGCTGTGCCGGCACGAATATTCTGAGACTCCTGCCACCACTCTGTTTCACACAGCAGATGGCTGACATCTTCCTCGAGAAACTGCAGCGCATACTGACACACATCTAACTAAACATAACGACTGACAATGAAGATTACTATTATTGGTGCTGGTGCCATGGGCGGTGCCATCGCTGAAGGACTGATAAAGAGCGACGTGATGAGGCCCTCTGACCTCACTATATCCGACCATCATCAGGAGACGCTCGACCATTTCTCTGCCCTTGGGGCAAGTACAACGCTCGACAACTGTCTGGCAGTAAAGGACAGCGATATCGTGTTCGTCGTCGTCAAACCATGGTGTGTGGAGAAGACAATCGCTGACATCAAAGACGAACTCGACGACCGCCAGCTCTTGATAGTGGTTGCCGCGGGCATCACTTCTGCCCAGTTACAGACGTGGCTCGGCAAGAGAGGGGAGAGCCCCTCGCTTTTCTTGGCCATGCCCAATATCGCCATTGCCTACAAGGCATCGATGACCTATCTTACACCCGTGGGAGCCACAGAGGAGGAGACGCAGAAGGTGGTGGCACTCTTTGATGAACTGGGAGAGAGCATCCTCCTCGAAGAGAGCCTATATCCTGCTGCCACCGCCCTCTCCTGTTCCATCGCCTACGCCATGCGCTATGCGAGAGCCAGCGTAGAGGGTGCTGTGGAACTGGGATTCAAGGCGAAGCTCGCACAGAAAATAGTGTTGCAGACCATGGCAGGCGCAGTGGAACTGCTCAAGGCTACGGGAGAGCATCCCGAGGCAGCCATTGACAAGGTGACGACACCGGGCGGACTCACTATCCGTGGACTCAATGAGATGGAGCATGCCGGATTCTCTTCGGCTGTCATCAGAGGAATGAAAGCAGGAAAACCTCAGAAATAACAATAACTAAAACTTATATAGAAGATGGATGAAGCAATCAAACAAATCGGAGAACGACTGAAGGGACTGCGCGACGTGCTGGAGATTTCAGCAGAGGATGTGGCACAGCTCTGTGAGACCGATGTGGAGACGTATCTCAAGATGGAGAATGGTGAGGGAGAGCTCTCGGTGAGCAACCTTCAGAAAATCTCAAAGAAATATGACATAGCCCTTGACGTGCTGCTCTTCGGCGAAGAGCCACACATGAGCACCTACTACCTTACACGCAAGGGGAAGGGCATGAGCGTGGAGCGCATAAAAGCTTACCAGTATCAGAGTCTCGCCAGTGGGTTCAGAGGACGTAAGGCTGACCCCTTTATGGTGACGGTAGAGCCTAAGCCTGAGACAGAAGAGCTGCACAAGAACTCTCATCAAGGACAGGAGTTTGACATGGTGACGGAGGGAACACTCGAACTCACTATAGGCAAGAAGACACTGGTGCTCAACGAGGGAGACAGCGTGTATTTCGACGCCTCGCAACCACACGGCATGAGAGCACTCAACAATAAGACCGTGAAGTTTCTGGCCATCATCTTCTAAATGTTTTGACAGGTTATGATAGAAAGATTCTTGAAACAGACAGTGTTCACCTCACAGGAGGATTATGCTGAACACCTGGAGTTTATCATCCCCGAACATTTTAACTTTGCCTACGACGTGATGGATGCCTGGGCAGCGGAGAAACCCGAAAAGGAGGCGCTGCTCTGGACCAATGACGAGGGCGAGTGCATCCGTTTCTCCTTTGCAGATATCAAGGAGCAGACCGACCGTACAGCGGCTTATTTCAGTCAGCTCGGCATAGGTAGGGGGGATATGGTGATGCTTATCCTCAAGCGCCGCTATGAGTTCTGGCTCGCTATGCTTGCCCTGCATAAGCTCGGTGCGGTGGCAATCCCTGCCACCCACATGCTCACCAAGCACGACATCGTTTACCGTAATACCCGTGCCGGTGTGAAAGCTATCGTCTGCGTAGGCGAGGAGTATGTGATGAGTCAGGTGAAGGCTGCACTCCCAGAGAGTCCCTCGGTGGAGATCCTGGTGAGCGTAGGACCAAAGAAAGATGAAGCGTTCCACGACTGGCACAGCGAATGGATGGAGGCTCCCGCCTTCGTACGTCCTGAGACAGTGAACGCCAACAGCGATACTATGCTGATGTATTTCACCAGCGGCACCAGTGGCGAACCCAAGATGGTGGCACACGACTTCCTCTATGCCATGGGACATCTCACGACGGGTGTCTATTGGCATAACCTCTGCGAAGACAGTATCCACCTCACCGTGGCTGACACGGGATGGGGAAAGGCTGTGTGGGGCAAACTCTACGGACAGTGGTTTGCCGGTGCCACCGTCTTTGTCTTCGACCATGAGAAGTTTACTGCCGACAAGATGCTCCGTCAGATAGAGCAATATCATGTCACCTCGTTCTGTGCACCGCCCACCGTCTATCGTTTCATGATCCATGAGGACTTTTCCAAATATGACCTCTCTTCGCTCCGCTACTGCTGTACGGCAGGCGAGGCACTCAACCCCGCTGTGTTTGAGAAGTTCAGAGAGCTCACAGGCATCCGCCTGATGGAGGGCTTTGGACAGACAGAGACAACGATGACTCTCGGCACCATGCCCTGGACAACACCCAAACCGGGCTCTATGGGACTGCCCAACCCTCAGTATGACATCGACCTCATCCGTCCCGACGGTACCTCGTGTGAGGATGGTGAGAAGGGAGAGATAGTGATACGCACCACTACCGATGAGAGGGGAGAGATGGTGAAACCTATCGGTCTCTTCAAGGAGTATTTCCGTGATGAGGAGCTCACCCAGAAGGTGTGGCACGACGGACTCTATCATACGGGCGATGTGGCTTGGCGTGACGAAGATGGCTACTACTGGTTTGAAGGACGTATCGATGACGTCATCAAGAGCAGTGGCTACCGCATCGGTCCCTTCGAGGTGGAGAGTGCGCTAATGACCCATCCTGCTGTGGTGGAATGTGCCATTACGGGTGTGCCCGACGAGATACGCGGTATGGTGGTCAAGGCTACCGTGGTGCTGAAGGATGTGTGGAAGAGCAAGGCAGGCGACACGCTCATCAAGGAACTGCAGGAGCATGTGAAGCATGAGACAGCACCCTACAAATATCCTCGTATCATCGAGTTTGTTGACGAACTGCCGAAGACCATCAGCGGAAAGATACGTCGTGTGGAAATACGAGAGAAGGATGGAAAGAAAGAATAAGTTGTTGAGGCTGGTCATCAAGGTGGGTAGTAATGTGCTCACGCGTAAGGATGGGAAACTAGACATCACAAGGATGTCGGCCATCATTGACCAGGTGGCATGGCTCAGACGACAGGGACATGAGGTGATTCTTGTCTCTTCGGGTGCCGTGGCTTGCGGCCGAAGGGAACTGATGGTGGACCATGACCTCGACACCGTGGAGCAGAGGCAGCTCTTCTCTGCACTTGGACAGGTGAAGCTCATAGGACTCTACTATGACCTCTTCCGTGAGTATGGACTGCATATCGGACAGATACTCACCATGAAGGAGAACTTTGAACCAGGGGAGCAGTATGAGAACCAACAGGCTTGTATGAAGGTGATGCTCGAGAATGGAGTGATTCCCATCGTCAACGAGAACGATACGGTGAGTGTCACCGAGCTGATGTTCACCGATAATGATGAGCTCAGCGGACTGATAGCGCAGATGATGAAGGCTGATATGCTCATCCTCCTCAGTAACATCGATGGCATCTTCACCGGTCATCCCGACCTGCCGGAATCTAAGCTCATCGCCAAGGTAGCGCCGGGCACCGACCTGAGCTGTTATATCTCAGGAAAGAAGAGTGCTTTCGGACGTGGTGGCATGCACTCTAAATACACCACAGCGGAGCGCGTGCAGCAGGCTGGCATAAGTGTGCTGATAGCCAATGGTGAGCGCAACAATATCCTCGTCGATCTCATGGAACAGCCAGAACAGACACCCCATACGGAGTTTTGTGTGAACAGCTAATGCCAGGAGTGTGATGATTGACTTTCTCTAAACAAAATGAACATGATGACAACAAATATCTTTTCTCAGGTCAAGCAGGCTTCACGCCGTATTGCCTGGCTCTCCGATGATAAGCGAAACGAGGTGCTCCTGGCTGTGGCTGATGCCATCGTCAAGGAACAGGAGACGCTCCTCGAAGCCAACAGTCACGACTTGAACAGGATGGACCGCTCCAATCCGCTCTATGACCGTCTGCAACTCACACCAGATCGTCTGCAGGCTATCGCTGCTGATATGCGTAAGGTGGCTTCGCTTCCCTCACCCCTCGGGGAGAATATCGAGGAACGTGTGCTGCCCAACGGACTGCAGTTGACGAAGGTGCGTGTACCCTTTGGGGTGATAGGCATCGTCTATGAGGCACGCCCCAACGTGACCTTCGATGTCTTCTCACTCTGTTTCAAGAGTGGTAATGCCTGCGTGCTGAAGGGAGGCAAGGATGCCGATGCGAGCAACCGTGCTGCCGTAGCACTCATCCACAGCGTGCTGAAGGAGAAGGGCATAACACCCGATGTGGTGCAGCTCCTGCCGCCCACCCATGAGGCGACGGCAGAGATGCTCGGAGCGGTGGGGTATATCGACCTCTGCATCCCACGAGGAGGCAGGAGTCTGATTGACTTCGTGAGGAACAATGCCAAGGTACCAGTGATAGAGACAGGCGCCGGAGTGGTGAACACCTATTTTGATGCCGAGGGGGATGTGGAGAAAGGAAAGGCTATCATCTGCAATGCGAAGACGCGACGGGTGAGTGTGTGCAATGCACTCGACTGTCTCATCATCCACCGCTCACGCTTGAATGATCTGCCGCTGCTCTGCAGACCGCTGATAGAGAAGGGGGTGACACTCTATGCCGATGATGAGGCACGTAGCGTGCTGCTCCAGGAGAACTGTCATGCTGAACAGGCCACGGAACAGTCGTTTGGTACGGAGTATATGGACTATAAGATGGCTATCAAGACGGTGGCATCGGTGGATGAGGCTCTGGAACATATCGCCCGATATGGGTCGGGACATAGCGAGAGTATCATCACTGCCAACGAGACCACAGCCCGCCGCTTCCAGCAGGAGGTGGATGCCGCCTGTGTCTATTGGAACGCACCGACGAGCTTTACCGATGGGGCGCAGTTCGGCCTGGGTGCAGAGATAGGTATCAGTACGCAGAAGCTCGGTGCCCGTGGCCCCATGGGACTACAGGAGATCACCACCTATAAATGGTTAATCAAGGGAGCGGGACAGGTCAGACCTTAGTCGTGCTTCACTTTTTATTTCTACTGTTCTCAACACTAATATACCATTTTTAGCTACTGAGCCTCTCTAGACTCATACATTTGTTTTATTAGGTTAAATCAATGCTGCTGAATTCAGTTTTTCAAAATATTGTTTGGATACTCTGAATGTCTGCTCTATTTTTGCAGAAACCCAAATGATATGAGGATTATTGCAAGAAGTCAGTTGATGATAATCAGCCTTTGGATGATAATTCACATGAGTTGGATATGCTTGTGGATTTGATTATTCTCACGTTATTCTAACAGCATTTGAATGCCCTTTAAAAGGCATTCAAATGCTGTTTCTTCATTCAGCTTTTATTTCTTTTTCAGCGGTACTGGTCCGTTGAGTGTAGGTGTGACGGGGATG
>JAHAZN010000002.1 GCA_018385335.1 Prevotella sp. | reverse complement strand
CGTCAAACTTTCAAACAAGTTGAGAGATGACGTCAAACTCTCAAACAAGTTGAGCTTTGCCTTCGTATGCACATTGCCGAGGGTGGCGCTGAGCGTCTCATCACTGAGCGTCTCATCTGCTGCTGTCGTATGCACATACGCTATTGTCAGACGGGACATGACATGCAACATTTTCAACTGGGGATATGAAGATGCAAGTGAAGACACATCCTTAAACCCATTCGTGGTCGATACCTTTTTCCATCCTGCCAGCACATCACTGTTCTTCAAACTGGAAGACTGGTCTATATCCACACTCACCTCAATTCCATCCATCAGTTCCGTCAACGTTTGGTCAGCTTTATACGGCCAATAGACGAAGATATAGGCACTCGTGGCCTGCGTTTGGGCCTTGGGATAGACGAAATAGGTACCATCTTCACGTTTCAGTTCACCTCCCTCTAACTTCGCCTTCTCGTTCACATAACGATAGGTCTTATATCCTGCCAAAGAGGCATCTCTTTTCACCGCCAAGTTCTGATATGTCTCTTCATCGATGATAAACACGCCATAGTCGGCAGTAGGAAGACTGCTGTTACTGTCATCTGTTGTTGCACGAGTCATCGGGCGACCCGCAATAGGCCACTCCTCCTCTTCAGTCCCGATATTGATGTTCGGCCTCATCCTCAAACGGATGGGCATCGGTTCGTCCTTATCAGCAGCCATCGAATCACCGGGGTAAGTCTCCGTGGTGCACGCCACCATGCAGAGTGCCACAAGCAACAGGCCTACCAGCTGTCTCAATCTCTTTATATCGTTTCTTCTTTTCATCATATCCATACGTCTTAACGACGCTTTCCCTTAGCATATTTCTTCACTGCACCGAGGATAGTCTGTGCAGTCTCGTTGGTGGGGTCCAGCTCCATCCACTGTGTCACATACTCGTAACAGAGACTATACTCCTTTTGGAAATAGCAACGGTAGCTCAACCATCGTGAGGCAGTCTCCATATACTGTTTATCGTATTCGTCCTGACAGTTGCCTTTCAGCAGACGATAGATGTTCTCAAAGAAAGGTCGCGACCGTCCTTCATTCTTCACGTCATCGGGGTCCTGCGCATGCACAAGGAGGAATCTGTTATAGTTGGCATTCACTGCGTTCTTTGGGAAACGTTCAGCCATTTCTGCATAGATAGCATCTGCCTTGTTATAGGCATCTATCTTGTCTTGTCCGTTCGCCTCTTCTGCCTTGTCCTTATACATATTGGCCACAAGGGCAAGGTCACGTGTATTCAGCACGCTGTCAGCTCTTCGCTGAGCGAGGTATTCGAGATAGGTTTTCTCTGCCATGTCATAGTCACCCAACTGCTTATAGCAGTCGGCGGTCTTCTGCACCGCATTCGACCTATAGTTATCGCTCGCATCCTTCATCGAGATCATATCTTGGAAGGCCGCGATAGCCTTCTCATACTTGTTCTTTCGCTGCAGGGTGATGGCATAGTAATATACATCCTGTGCCTGAATCTGTGGACTGTCCACCCTGTTGAAGTGCTTGCACATGTGGTCATAATAGAGCAGCACAGAGTCGTTCATCACCGCATTGTCATCAGCTAAGTTGAAGGCTGCCTGCATGGCATTTCTCACACAGGTCATACTTTTTGGATGACGTTTCAGACCATTGTCACAAATCTCCAAGGCCTTAGCATAACGTCGTGTAGAGAAGAAGAAGTTCTGATACTGTGCATAGTCATAGGCGGTCATCGAGTCGAGATTGGCCTTAGCGTAATGGTCCATGATCTCCGTACCAAACTCCTGGAAGAGCGCCTTATCGTTACCCACCACGCGGTCGTTGAGGTAACGGGCGGCATAGAGATGTGCCTCGAAGGTAGAGTCGCTTTGGGCCAGCATCTCAAAGGTGGGATAGATCTTGTCTCCTTTCTTATGCTTGGCATAGTATTTGGCCATGGCGAAATAGCAGTTCCATATCTTAGGATTCGCCTTGATACCTCGGTTATACCAGTCTAACATGATCGAGTCATTTTCATAGAAACCCTCTATATCACCAGCAAGCTCGTAGGCAGGCTGATAGTTGGCATCTGCACCGAGCGCTTTCTTCAGGAACTTATACGCCTGGACAGAGTCTTGCAGGCTCCACCAATAGGCATGGCCGAGGCCACAGAGCACCTCGGGGTTGTTCTTAAACTTCTCCGCAAGTTCTTCTGCAAAGGTAACAGTGGCTCTTCTATCATTAAAGTTCCTAATGAGCACTCTCATTGCCTCCACCGTTGCCTTCGGGTCTTTCTGTGCCATGACAGGCGACACCCAAAGCAGTATCGTCAGCAACAGCAGACAACGGGTGATGCTCGTCATCACCGTTGTCCTATTGATATTTCTCATCATCGACATCATTGTCAAACCATTCTGTTTCATCATATCATCCAACCATTAAGTTGTTTACATCGTTTTGCCCCTTTCGCTCAGAACTTATACTGTGCTCCGATGCTTACGGTCTCGAGGAACCGTACCTTCAGCAGGTCGATGCCCGGGGCCGTCTCCTTGCCAAGGAGGTAGAAGTTGGGCGTGAGATGGAGGCCTATACGAGGGGTGAGGTTATACTGCAACTTCATACCCGCATTTATGCCAATGCCCATCTTACTCTTCTTTTCATCCTTCAGCACCGCCTGATGGTTATTACCGAGCAGCTCCTCGCTGTTCAGCTCCGCCTTCTCCGTCAGTGTCATCTGTACCGATGGACCGAAGAAGAGTGAACACTCAAACTTCCTGTCGGGACGGTATCCTGCGAAGAGGTTGGTGAGGTTCGCCATATAGTCTAAGGAGATGAGACCGAGACTGTAGCTGTAATCCCACAGACCTACACGCTCCTCCCTCAGGTAGTCGAGCTCAGGATAACCCATGTTCAGGTCATCAAACTTGTCATATCCTCCATGCGAGAGGGCGGCATACTCGAAGGAGGCGCGCACGCCATGCACATGATTGAGGTGATACTCGGCAAAGAGCGTTCCCGTGTAGTGCATACCACCCTTCCCCGTGTAGTTGATCTTCGTCTGCTTCATGCTCATACCGCCACCGAGACCCACGACGATGCGTCCCTGCTCTGCTCCCAACTCCTCTGCCGAAGGCTGGTAGGTGCGGAACATCTTCTTCGTCGTCGTCACCGTCATACCCACATTTATCGAGAATCCATTGTCGGAGTAACGTTTGTTCCAATCGACGTTGCTATAAGGTATCTTATACTCATAGTGGTTGAAGCGGGGCTCTATGAATGCCTGCAGTCCATCGGCTAAGCGCACCCAGCCATGGAGGGCGGCAGTATAAGCCTCACTCCTACAGCTCAGTCTCACCGGTTCCTGGAACTTCGTTATCCATCCCATCTCTCCACCAAAGGAGAGATAACATCCCCAAGGTCGGTCCCACTTATAATTGGCATCGAAGCCGAAGGGATTGAAGAGTGCTTCCAGGCGCATGCCCGAGTAGGTGTTGTGCATCGTGCGCTCATAGGCGGGATGGTAGGGCAGTGTGCTGGCAGGCATAGCCTCCTTCTTCCATGTTGTCACCTGCTGTGTGCCACTAAGCTTCAGACCTATCACTGGCGAGAGCCATTTACCTATACTGAAGGTGAACCCATGTCCCATGGTCTCCGTCATCCCCAAATCGGTTCCGTTGAGGAGGGTGAGACCAGTGGAGAGCTCCACAAACCATGGCTGCTGCCACGAGAGCAGTAGGGTGTCGCCAAACGAAGTATTGTCTTCGCTCTTCTCTCGGATGAAGCGGGCTCTCGACTGTGGTGAGAGGTTGTTGTGGATATAATAGATATAACTGAGTTTTGCGCCATAGAAGACGTCGGTCTTGCGCCAGTTCTGTTTCTCGCTGAGGTCCATCTTGTCGGTACCCACACCGATATATGGTTCCACGGCGAAATAGCCCTGCGGACCGGTGAAGAAGCGGAGCTGCAGACCTGCATGTGCCTCCATCGCCGTACCTTTCTTTCCCTGCATCTTCGACTGCTGTGCACCCACACCCACCACGGTGTTCCATTCCAAGAGGCGCGAGGGGTTGTAGCCATCGAAATAAGAGGAGAGACTGAAGAGGTGGTCGAGCTTCACGCCCATCTTCGTAAACACCCTGTCGGTCTCCTGCTGATAGCCCCATCCTCCATTGAAGGTGAGACGTGCCGTATGGTAACGGTCAAACTGTTTTCCTATGGCGAGATGCGCCGAGGTGATGGTGTTGAAGTGGTAGTCTTTGGCTGGGGGCACCATCTGCTCCAGTCCGCCACCCACCTCTACAAAGAGATGATCATCCCAGCGTTTGGTGAATTCCTCACCCCATGCTCTCCATCGTTTGTCGAGGATATAGTTCATGGCATTGAAGTCGCCGTTCTTGGCAGCGCTGTTCTTTCCGTTCTTCGCCTTGTTACGCTCGATGGTCTCATCGTCGAGTGAGTCGAGTTCCGCCTCCTCGATGTTGCTCTGTGCCATCGTGGGTAGTGCTGCAAAGAGTAGCACCGCCATACAGAGGCACCTCAACAGCCTTGCTATGTCAAGTCTTTGTCGTCTCATTCTTCTTTCTTCTCTTCTGTTGTCGCTGCCGTCTGTGCTGTGGGCACACTGCCGCCCGCCTGCTCACCGTTGCCGGCCTCCTTACCCTCTGCAGACTTCTCTTCCTCTTCGGGTAGTGCCTTCTCAGCCCTTTCGGCCTCACGTTTCTTCATCAGCAGTTCAAACACCTTTTTATATTTAGGGATGTCCTTGATACGGTACTTGTATTTCTTCCTCAGCTGGTCATCTACATGTCCTTCGTTGAAATAGAGACGTTTATAGCTCGGCTGCAGTTCGAAGCAGTGGTGGAAATAGGCGAGATAGGTGGGGATGCTGTCGATGTTGATGGCTGTAGCCCTGCGCTTCTCCTCTTCCTCGGCATATTTCAGGTTGATCTCCTTCTGCTTGGCTTCGAGGTCACCTTTGACACGCTGGTAGAGGGCATAGGCAGCGGGATCGTTCATCATCAGGTCGGTCTCCTGGTCTTCGTTGAGCAACTTCTGTCCGTCGATCTCTGCCACAGGCACGGTGATGTCCTCCTCATCATCATGCACCTCGTCGGCCTCTGTCCCAGCTCTTTCTACGGCGAGGAGTGCCATGAGATACCATTTCTTCGGGTTGTTGTCGTCCATGGCATCCACGAAGTTTGGTGCCTGGTCGCGCATTCCCCAGTCTTTGATCTCGGTATAGAGGATAGCTTTGTTGTCTTCCGACGATTCGAGGACAAACTCCTTGGCTGCCTGGTAGTCGGCCTCATCAGCATTGTTGCGGTTGCGGTTATAGTGCAGTCGCTTGAGGTCCATAAAGCGTTTCACGCGCTGCACGCTCTCCGTAGCTCGGTTAGCCTGCTCCAACTTCCTGATGAGGTAGTTGCAGGAGTCCATCTTCTGCTGTTGGAAATAGATGATGGCCTGGTTGAGCAGGTGGTCGGCACGGTTGACGATGGGTTTAGTGGCATCGTTGATCCATTTCTCCGCATCCACGCCTTTCATTGTATAGTCGATAAAGGGATTCAAGATGTTGGCATCGGGCATACCTTCCTTCAGACTGAGCAGTGCCATTTTGTTGGCTACATAGGGGGCGATACGCGACTCATACTGGTAGTCGTAGCCCTTGATAATCTTCTGATAGGCTATCTTCGTGATGGTATCGATGTCTGCCGTGTCCTCCATGATGGAGTAGAGGTTGAAGAAGTCACCCTCAGAGAGTTGCGACAGCTTCAGTCGGCCCTGCTCTCCTGCCTTGCGCTGCTCGTAATAGAACTCTCTACACTCTGAGGGAGACATGATCTTCGCGCGCTGGTACATATAAGAGACACGCATAGAGCGGAGACTCTCCAGGACGGGACCGATGGTATCTTTATAATAGGTGAGTTTGTAGATGAGTGGGTCGCCCTCATCACCGGGATGGGCTAAGGCGATGCTGCGCACCTCCTCTGCCTGCACCTTATGTCCATTTTTCTCCAAGGCGTCAGCCACATCGGTCCACTCATACACCTTCACCTTAGGTGCTGCCGACGAAGCCTTACCTCTTCCTACACGTGAGGAAATGAGGTTGAGGGCGGTGCGGGCACGCTGTCGGGCAAGCTCCTCGTTCTTCTTTGTCGGTCCGTCGGGAGAGGCGGCTCCTTCGATACTCACATTCATCAAGAGCTCGCCATAGGCGCGCAACTCATCGGTGAGGTTCTGTAACATCACTTGGTTCAGACTGTCCTGCGACAGTTCATCTTTTCCCACATCGAAGCGGAGGTTGAGTTTTCGGTCCTGCTTGGAGATGTTCTCCTCTGCGGGTTCACGGAAATCCTCGGTAAGCTCCATCTCTGAGGTGGCGACGTTGAAGTCGAGGAACTTGAAGGGGCGTTCTCGCAGACAGGTTCCTCCCCATCCTCCTATCTTATAGACATGATGATAGTCTTCGATGACAAACTTAAATGGTCCCTTAAACGATTTCACCTTGTTGGCTCCTTCCTTGGGGAACACCACCATGGTGTCTATCACCACATCATCATCGTAGTTGAGCAGCATCGAGGGGTTATAGCCGCGACTGAGGGAGTCGTTGGCATAGTAGTTATAGCCCTTGCGTCGGTTCTGCAGGTCGTGGTATTCGGTGCCTTCATAGACCACCGGCTTGAGATAAGCCACGGTATCTTCGGTCTGACAATCGACAGCATAGGTCTGTATGATGATGCGTGAGGCGGGGTTGACAGCACCGGGACCGAGGAGCTTGAAGCGGATAGGGAAATACTCGTTACCGTCGTCAGGGTCACCAGCCACGCCACCACCGATAGAGTCGTTGTCTTTCTTCTTACCTGTACTTGTCACGTTGCGCATTCGGTTGATGTTAAACGTACAGGTATAGTCTTTCTTGGGGTCATCCACCTCGATGAGGAGGATGGGGTTGTCTGCCTCTTCGAAGAAGAAGACGAAGCAATAGCCGGGCACACACATCTTGGAGAACGAGCCATTACCTCTCACCCTTGAGATGAGGTTGTTGCTCTCTCTGAAGGCCTTCACCTTCTTCTCGTAGTTGGGGTCGTAGTCGAAAGAACCGGCTTTCTTCTGTGAGTTGGTAATCTGTTCCAATCCACGCTTCACCTTCTCTGCTCTCTCTCTCGAGGGGAAATGTCCATAGAAGATGATGTCCTTAGATTTTCCGATATTGACATCCTCATTGGTATATTTATTAAACACTCTCACCGTTCCCTTATATTCGGCTGGGTCCTGTGCCCGGGCGATGAGGGGGAGCAGGAGGAGGATGAGGAATATATATTTACGCATTGGCATGGCAGTAAGAGGTTATTTTAGGATATAACTGATGGAGACGCCGACACGTGTGGGAAGGAGGACGTTGCCGTTGGCATTGGTGCGTTGGGCACCGTCAACGGAGAAGTCGTCGTCGAAGTTATCAAACTCGTAGTATTCCTTCTGTTTATAGAAGATCATGCCGACGCCGGCGTGGAAGTCGATGTTCCAGCGTTTCTTGTAGTTCCACACATAGCCGAGGGTGAGGCCTGCCCCATAGCAGGAGCCGTCATAGACCTTCCCCTTCCATGCGATGTCATAGGAGGCAGCCACAGCACCGGCACCCACGAACCAGTTGTGCATGGGACGGCCGGAGAAATAGTAGCGGTATTCGGGTTGGAGGGCCATGAGTTTAAGGTCCTTTCCCCAGGGTTTGTGGTTGGCCATGGCGCTGACGACCACCGACGATTTGTTGGCCACGACAATCTCTGCCGCCACGTTGGCGGTTTGCATCAGTAGCCAAGGGGCATCGGTACTCACGGCGAGCATCTGCGCCCTTGTGCAGATGGTCGCGGTGAGAAGCAGGAGGGTGATCATCACCCGTCGTGTTCCCCGTTTCATCATCGTTGTCATCATGGTCATCACCATCGTCATTCCGTTTTCGTATTGTTAATGATACGTTGTTTGTTCATATAAAAACGGGCTTGCACGCTATGAGCAGGTCATGGCCTGCAAGCCCGTGAAAAGAGGATTCGTATCAACGAATCGTTAGATCTCGATGCCGGGTTCATCACCCTCCTCACCTACACCTACGTCGACTTTGTCCCATTCCACCAACTCAGCATTGATACGGATATCCTGCGGAGTATAGACGGTGATGCGGACATTATACTGCTTGCCCTGCTCCAAAGCTCCGGGGAAGGAGATGGGATAAGGGAACTGAGGAATGAAGGTGTAGGTCTTTGTTACTCCACCTTCTTTTCTCTCAAGCTCTATAGTCAACTGCACCTTGTAGTCTGGAGTAGCTGTTGTAGGCGGAACGATGATACCTGTTCCTAACTGCTGATAGTTAGGTGTCATATCAGCTTTATTGATTGTCACCTGACGCTTCTCTTTCTCAACCGCACTCAGTTTAGTGATGACATTAGCTGTGTTATACGTCACAGCATAAGGCAGATCTACACCATTCTGATTTTCCTTGTAGTTGATAGAACCATCATCCTTGAATCCATCAGGAACAGAGGTTTTCAGATAGGTGGTAGAGCTTGTTGTCACCTTTCCTTCAGCCTTATTCACTGGGTCACCATTGAAGTAGCCGGTATCCTCAGGCTTCACATTAGGAGCTGCAGCTAACGTAGCTACATTCAGATTCACAGAATTAGGTACATTGCCTAACAGCTTCAACTCCTTGATGTAGATACTACCAGAGTTGGCAGTACTGTCACCACGACCTACCATGAAGTTGATGCGAGAGAGCGCATGCTTGAAAACCATCGTAGGTGTGGGAGCCTCTGTTGAATGAGCTTTGCGATACTGACGGAAATACTTTCCGCTGTAAGCATATTTATCAGCAGTCTCTATATTACCATCCGTAGGACGGAAGGAGCGTCCCCACAGCACATCGGTGAAACCATCGATGGGGATAGTGACATCCACCTTGTTGGAGGTAGTCTTCACGTTGTTGGTAGCATCCCACTGATAGGGGTGATAGCCATAGAAGGTGTAGGTGTACCAGTTGCCCATGGGATAGAAACGGGTAAACTCATCGCCCCAAGAGATGCGGGTAACGTATGCTCCAGACACCTCATCTCTATGAGGCTGATAAGCATTGGCATAAACATTACCGCCCCAAGTCACGAAGTTGGTAGACTTATCGGCAGTAGGTTTTGCTAATGTTGCACCGGTGTTCATACCCATCCAGTTCATATAGCGACCTTTGTTGCGATCGGTAAGGTCAGTACTTGTGTGCAGATTCCAGTCGATATCTGGCGCATCAGGATCCATCTTAGCTGATGCCAAGCAGAACACACCGATACCTTCGTTGGTCGTGAAGAGCTTGGAGGTTTCTCCCGCACCTTCACCAACAAACGCACGTGTGAAGCTGTTGTCACCAGAGCCGAGTTGGATTCTCTCGTCGCTATTTGCTTCTAACACCCACTTCTCATCTTCTGTCAGTTCGGGGCCCTTGCTTGTTTCAAGGGTATCGTCGGAGGAGCAGGAGGTGAAGAGGGCAGTGGCTACCCCAAGGATGAATAAGAATTTATTTGTTTTATTCATGTCCGTTGGTTTAAAAAATATGATTTTTCATTTTTAGGTGTAAAGGTAGGCTCGGCTGAGCCAAGCACTACCGTTTACATTCTCTCACGTTCAAACAACGTGAAGATTAGAACTGATTGTCGGGATCGATGTCCACGTGACCACCGTCAACCCAAGGCTCGAGGGTAGTGGTAACCTCAATCTTAGACAGACCGTAAACCTGAACGCGAACGTTGTAAGAGTTGCCGGCGAGGAATTTCTGAATACCATCTACGGTTTCAGATGCAGAGTGAGGATTAGAAGTAACAACCTTAGCAGCCTCAATCTTCAGACCCTTGATAGTAGCCTCTTTGATTTCCTGAGTGTCAGCAATACCATTTCCACCAACATCCTCACGACCATAAACAGTCTGCTCGATGGTGATATCCATTACATACTCTGTCTCATCAGGCATTACCAAGAGAGCCTCACCAAGAGCTGTCCAGTCATCTTCATCCTTGTCGACGATAGCAATACCCATAGGAGTCCAGACGTTGGTAGAAGCACCTTCCACTTCATGCTGAATACCATTGAATGGAGTACCTGCTGTTCCATCGGTAAGTGCTACGAGATAGTCGCTCTCAGTAGCTCCAGTAGCACGCTTCATCAAGCTGAGAGCAACTTTGGGGTTGCTTAGCTGGTCAACAGAGCTTGTATCAAGTACACAAACGATCACGCTATCCTGACCTTTTGCAGTGCCAGTCACTTCCTTGTAGGTAGCAACGAGCTTACCCTCGGTTCTTGAGTAGATCCTGATGTCCTTAATACGGATCTCATCACTACCAGCCTTAGCGAAGTTAGGCTGCATAGCTGCAGCATTGAAGGTGAAGCGAGTCAACATGTGCTTGAACAGCAGGTTGGGCTGTACTTTCTGACGAGCAGTCTTAGCAGAATAGAGAGAACCTGCATAGTTAGCATAAGTAGTAGCATCAGCACCTTCAAGAACCAAAGCACCAGTCTGAGCATCACGAGTCAGGGCGTTGTTCTTTGCCAAAGCCATGGTGTCAGCAGCAGTCAGATAAGTGCTGGCAGCGAGCACATCCTGAGTACCATCGATGGTGAAAGGAACAGTCACTTTACCAGTCTCTTTTGTATCATTGATAGAAGAAGTCACTTGGGCAGGAGTAGTTGCAGCGGTAATAGTAGTATTATTGATGACAGGAGCAACAACCTTTACATAGAGCTGAGCGTAACCGGTAGCAAGATCAGTCCAGATATCTGCAGCGGTCTTTCTGTTACCTTCGACTTCAGGGTTAGATTCGCCTGCCACTACATAAAGCAATTCTTCTGAGGCATTCTTAGCCTGTTCATATCCTGCTTCCTGAGTTAAGCTATAGTTCACGCCATCGGTATATACAGGTACATATGTACCATCGGTAATAGCGGCAGCTACAACCTCAGTCTGAGTCGTCCAGTTACTTTCTGTTCCAAGATCTCCGTCTCCTACGGTACTAAGTACGTATGCATTTTCACTATTCTTCTGAACGGCAGTAAAACCTTCGCCTGTAGTTTTAGCGTAGGTTGTTGAACCAGGAGTAACATTCTGAGTAATTCTACCACCATTGGCATCATCCACACGATAAGCCCAGAAAGAGAAGTTACCATTCATAGGATAGTAGCTACGCTTGTAACCATCGTTCTCATAGTCAAATTCTTCCCCTGGAGTAGCATCAAGATGATGAGCTACACCGGTAGAACCTGTAGCAGGAGTCATAAACACAGCGTCATTGTAGATGTCATTGCCTTTATCATCCTTTGCCAATTGAAAAGTAAAGCGGTCGAACATGTACACGTTCACAATCTGCTTTGCCCAGTTGTTAGCAGCAATAGCGTTGTGTGTAGCACCCACAGAACCTGTACCACGGGTAGCGACACTGGCCTGCGCACCCACACCGATGAGAATCTCTGCGGGTTCGTTCTCATTGATTCCAGACTGATTGCCACCAGGAGCATTGAAATCATCGTCGTTAGACGAGCAACTTGCGAGCAGACCTGCTGCTGCAAATGCGATAAACAAATGTTTCTTCATAATTGAAAAAAATTAGTGAATAAAAAAGTGAATTAAAAAATTGTTGTTTATATTCTCGTTAAATGATTTTTTTCTGTCATCGAGGCAGTGGCAACGCCTACTGCCATATAGGGTCTTGCTCATCGGGGTCGATAGGCACATCGCCACCCTCCTGCCAAGCATCGACATTGGGGATAACCACAATCTTCTCCATACCATAGACACCGATGATAATGTTGTAGTAATAGCCCTGACGGAAGCGTGGGGTGACACCAGTTCCCTGTCCCTGGTTGGGTGCCCCGATGCGATAGATGGTCTGGTTGCTCACCACCTGCTGATTGCCGTTGTTGTCGCGGTTGGAGATGGCCTGATGCCAGCAGATGAGGAGAGCCAGCGAGTCGGTCTCGGGCACCATTAGGGAGCCGTCGAAGTTGTGACGCGTGCGCTCTATAAAGGGTACGTCGCCCTCCCAGGAGATGACATGACGCTCTCCGCGCTCGTCGAGATCCCACTGCATGAGGTCACCCATATCGAAGTCCTCTAAAGCACCACAGGTCTCGAAGCCGTCGGGAGAGTCGGCCTGCAAACCTAACCAGCGATAGGTAGGGGTGGAGAAGGTGGTGTCGCTCTTGAACGCCATACGGTCGGCTTCATCAGCCTGCCAGGTAACCGACTGCGAGTTGTCCAACTCCTCGAAGGTGTTAGTGCGGGCGGCAACCTTGACGGTGGCCTGGTAGGGCGACCAGACAAGGATGGAGTCGATGACGACATCAACGGCAGTGCGGGCAGCGGGCACCACGGCAAACTTCAGACGGGTGAGGCAGTGGTGGAGGTCGATGATGGGATGGACACCACGACGAGAGGAGTAGGCGGAGTAGCCTGTCTGACTGTTGAGGATGCGGACAAAGGCATCGCTGTTCTTCAGCTTATCCAACTGCTCCTCATTGCCTGGGTCGATGATATGGTCGTTACCGGAAAGCATCTGTGCGAGCTTCATCCAGTTGTCGCCCTGTCCAAGGGCAGGCGCACGACCAAGCATGAGGTCCTGGGCACCATCGATCTCTATGTCGTAGGTGATATGGTCCTCATTACGGGTACAATTACGTTCTGAGCCATCGAAGAAATAGCCGAAGAAGTTGTAGCCCGTCTCCTGATAGAGCGTGGGATAATAGAAGGTGACAGAGTCGCGACCAGTCTGTCCGGGCACGATGATAGGTGCAGGCAGGGGCTCTTCATAGAGCACGAAGCGGTAGGCGGTCTCTGGCTCGTTGGGCGCACCTGCCTCGATGCTGCCATAGATACCTTTGTCATAATGCTTGGGGTTATCGATAACGACGTGGTCGTTGGCAGCGTCATAGTAGGCCGAAGGTGAGTGGTCCTTATTGGTGGTCATCTGCAGGTTGGCATCGGTTGACTGCGGCCCCTGAGCATTCTTACCATAACGGAAGGCATAGATATTGAAGTTCTTGTTGCGCAACTTCTTGAGGAAGTCGTACTGCTCCTCATCTGTCGTTCCACTACTGGGTTTGTCGATGGCGCCCGTACCACGGGTGAGGCCCTTCGTTCCGCTCTGTGCCATGACAGAGAAGAAATAGCGTTTAGTGGCATAGACCTTCACGTCGGCCAACTGCTCATCGCCGATACCCTCACCGTTGATGGGGTTGTCGGTGGTGTCATAGACGTAGTTCTGTCCGGGATAAGACTCGGAACAGGCAACGGTCATCACTGCCATGAGTGCTAAGGTTGTTACCTTAAAGATTGTCTTCTTCATATCTTGTCGTTTTTGTTTTCTCTCTTCTTGTTACGCTGCGTGACGGCTCTCCTTAGATATCGATGATGATGTCCTTGGAACCGCTGCTCACCCAACTGTCCATACCTTCGTTCGACTCCTCACTGATATTGTCGGCATTGAGTTCCACATCGGCATTGATGCGGAGCACGGCATGGTCAACCTTCTTCTTCACATAACGTCCGCCAGCAAGGTATTCGAGGAGGTCAGCCTCACGGAGGGTGTGAAAGAGGTTAATCTTTCCCTGTATCATCTTTGCCGAGCGCATGGTGTTGTAGCCGATGATGATGAGCTGTCCGTTGTCATCGAGGACGAGGTCACCATTCTGGTCACGCTGATAGATGGGAATCTTCTTCTCTATGGTGAGATAGATGGCGAGCTGCATGATACCCGGACCACTGAGGGCTTCGGGGTCGGCGTTATAGACGATGCCCGTGCAGTCGATATTGCCATGACACTCTATCTCGGTAGATTCGTGGGTATCGCCACTGCTGACAATCTTCCCCTCACTGTCTTTCACCACCTCGAGCTTCTGCCCATCGACATAGCGGTCCATGCGGAAGGGGAGCTTGGCGGTCTTGGTGATGTCTAAGTAACCTGTGGAGAGGTTGAGGGAGATGGGGATGCCCGCCAACTCAGCCTGCACGCTGTCGATAGTGAAGTGGTTGTTCTCCGACTTCTTCTTGATGGTGAGATAGACATCGATGTTCTGCGTGAGCGCATTGGGAGTGAAATGGCAACGCATGGTCTCTCCGAGGTTGAGGTCGCGTGGGGCTATGGTGTCGTAGAACAGGGGATAGACATCGGGCTGCATATAGCGCGCACCATAGTTGTTGTTATCCTCCCATCCCGGACGGAAGCCTCGATAGCCTTTGTCGCGGATGCCATAGGTCTTATAGCTCACATCGACATCTTGGAGCACCATGCCCGTGTTGTCGTTGAGGAACTTATACACATTGGTATAGTCGAGCTCGGTAGTATCGCAGCTGATAGTCAAAAACTTATAAGTACCTACAGGCAACGAGAACCTGTCGGACTCAGGGGAAGATATAGCAGCGCGAGTGGAGGGGGCGGGGGTATCTGTCTCTTCGCCCTCAGCGGGGGTATCTGTCTCTTCGCCCTCAGTGGGGGTATCCGTCTCTTCGCCCTCAGTGGGGGGAGCTGGCGTCTCTTCAGCCGGTACGCGGGGAGCGTTGAAGATGAAGTGGCCTATGTTTGTTTGACTGTTTACCACAGCGGCAGCCTTCCATAAGTTGACGACACGGTTGCAGATGACCAACATCGAATCGGGAATCTCCTGGTAGGAACCCCAATCAAAGGAGAACTTAGCATCCGCCCTGTGGGGGTGGTTGGGCTGATAACACAACTCTGCATCGGTACAGGAAAGACAGAGGGTCAGCGTCAACAGGAACATGCCTAAAAGTTGTCTCATCTCTCTCATTGCTCTCCCTCCTTTCCTTCTTCAGCGGCAGCCGCTGGTTGTTGCTGCTCCTCCGCGGGCTGTTCAGCGGCGGGCTGTTCCTCTGCTGGCTGCTCGGCGGCGGGCTGCTCCTCTGCTGGTTGCTCAGCGGCGGGCTGCTCCTCTGCTGGTTGTTGCTGTTCTTCCGAAGGTTGTTCTACAGGAGGAGTGACAGCAGTTGTGGTATCGACAGCGGCGGAATCAGCAGGAACAATGGTCTCTGCCTCCTTGACGGGTGCTTTCTTAGCAGCCTTGATACTGTCGGCAGCGGCTTTTTGGGCGGCCTTGATACTGTCAGCCGTAGCCTTGCTTGCTGCCTTGGCGGCAAGTTTTGTTGCGGCAGCAGCAGCCTTGACCTTGGCAGCAGCCTCCTTGTCTTGCATACTCTTAGCACGACTGATAGAGTCAGCCTTCTGCTGGTTGATCTTGGCGATAGAGTCGTAGATATGGAAGAATGCCTCGCGCACCACCTTACCCACACTGTCAGCATAGAGTCTTTCCATGCGTTCTTTTGCTCTCGCATCCTTGATAGAGTCCTGACGTGCCATAAAGGTAAGGTCAACATCGTAGCGGAAGCGGTATTTCTTGGTGATGGGGTAGTTGCCGAAACGATAGACGAAAGAGGCGCGAAGCTCACTCAGCACGGGATGAGGCACCAACGACCACTTGCCTACCTCGGTGACGGGATAGCAGTTGCTCTCCCTGTCAAGGATGTAAGTGTCGGTCTTGGCATAAGCCAATCCGGCAGCTGCACCGAGGTCGAGGTCGATGGAGTTGCCGTTGGGGAAGGTGTAGAGGGGTTTCACCATACCCAGGGAGAAGCCTAAGGTGATGGCTGACCCTTGTTTGCCTTCGGTACCAAACTTCAGCGAATAGGTAGTATAGGAGAGATAACCACCTTTGTAGTAGGTGGTTAGCGGATGATTGATATTCTCTCTACGCACGGAGAATAACTTATCAAGAAACGCTGTCTGGGGCTTGACTCGGCTACTTAGCTGACGGAGTCGATAATAGTTGCGCACCTCAGCCTTGAACCCAAAGAGATTATATACGATACCGGGTTTATACGTGTGTGAGGTCTGCCAGTTGCCACGAAGAGAGAGCCCAACGGTCCAACGGTTCCAGTTGGTGCCGCGCACATCATATTCGACACCGATGTTGGGCAGCATGAGTGCCCAGTCGATGGCATTAGTGCGTAGAGCGATACGCTCTTTCATGGTGAGTGTATCTACCACTCTCCTCTCATCGAGCTTCTGCGCGTCAACAGCCGTGGATGTCAAGATTAGTAGTAGAATGACAACCCAACGTTTCACCTTATTATATATGTATATGTGATTCCTCACAGACGTGTTTTCGTTAATTATTCATTCATTTCCTAGTACACACGTCTGCAAATTTAAAGCAATTTTTTCTAACTAAAGGATTTTTACCCCTCCATTTACGAATTTTAAGATTTTTTTGCCCTTTGCCTCTACCGGCGACCTTCGGTTCTGGGCGTTGCCTACGGAATTCTTATATCACCCCGGGGCGCTGCCAATGTATGCTCACCCCGGGGCGTTGTAAAAATGTTATTTCATCTCATTGATGAGCCGGTCGGCATGGCCCCAACGGTCCATCATGTAGAGGACATAACGGATATCTACACCGATGCAACGGGCAAGCTGTCGGTCGAAGAGGATGTCGCTTGAGAGACTGTCCCAATTGCCATCGAAGGCCAGACCGATGAGCTCACCCTTACCATTGAACATCGGCGACCCACTGTTACCACCAGTGATGTCGTTGTTGGTGAGGAAGCAGAGTTGCATCTTACCCGTCGTCTTGTCGGCATAAGCCCCATAGTCGGCAGCAGAGAAGAGCTCGTGCATCACCGGCTCGGCGAAATAGTCGGTGACACGGTCACCTGTCTTCATCTTCTTCAGGATGCTCTCTGCCGTGGTGTAATAACCCGAGGGCTGACCATTGAGAAGGAAGCCTCCCACCTGTCCGTAGCTGAGACGCATAGTGAAGTTGGCATCTGAATAGTGAGGCATATCCTGCTCCATACGCAACTTCACATTACAGAGGTAACGCTCTAACAAATCGATGCTGTCACGGAGTTCACTCATCGGTGCGGTCATCTTGGTCATCACATCGGTGAGCTCGAGTCCCATCTGCACCCCCAGGTCGTTGTTGAAGTTTTTCTTGTTGATATACAACTTCTTACCACTATTCATCAGCATCGACTTATCATAGAGTGCCTCCACATAACGGGCACAGCTACCTCCATACACCTTGTCGATGGTCTGGTAAAAGTCGGGCAGATACTTTGCCTCCACCTGTCGGCGATAGTTCTCCATGAGCACAGCCAGCACCTCCTTGTCGGTAGCGAGGTCCCAGGTGTCACTATTGTCATCGAATAGCACATATTGTTTCTTCTTTTTATTCTCCGGTCCTTTCACCTCCATACCATTATGCACCTTCATGGCACGTGTCGTCAGTTCATTGGTACGCACGAAGGTCTCACGGAAGAGGGTGTAGGCCTTGCGCAGTTCGAAGCGCTTGTCGTAGAGCTTTTTCATCAGGGTGAAGTCGAGTTTGTCCTTGAGATAACCTGTGGAATCCTGGTAGTGACGGATACGCTCCTCGTAATCGGTTTTCTGTTGGATGAGCCCTATGCTATCGATACATTTGTTCATGCCGATGGAGTTTTTCCAGTAGTTAGAACTCTGTGCATACTTAGAGTCGTACTTGATGCGCACTGCCTCATCGGCCATCATGTGTCGCCACATCACCTCCTGTTTCACCCCTCTCACCTGTGCTCTCGGTTCGTTGCCGGCATCACGCATCTCACGGATACCATAGCTGGAGAGATAGCGGTTGGTGGAGCCCGGATAGCCGATGGTCATGGAGAAGTCGCCCTCCTTATATCCTTCTCTCGACACCTTAGCCCATGAGGCAGGGTGATAGGGCACATTATCCTTGTTATAGTCTGCCGGTCCGTTAGTCTTAGGGTCGGCATAGATACGGAAGACAGAGAAGTCACAGGTCTGTCGCGGCCACATCCAGTTGTCGGTCTCACCGCCAAACTTGCCCATCGACTTAGGGATGGTGAAGACGAGTCGGAGGTCGCGGAAGTCACGATAGGTGGTGGCATAGAAGGCGTTGCCCTCATAGAAGGGTTTGAGTTCGAGGCGCAGGGTAGAATCCTTGGCCTTCACCTCCTTTGACCAGGCATTCTCGATGGAATCGAGAAAAATCTCCTGTTCTTTGAGACTGAGTTGATAGAGTCCCATGTCGGCGAGTTGCTGTGTGACATCCTTCTGTTCAATCATGAAACTGACGAACATATCCTTGTTGGGCAGTTCTTCTTCGTAGCTCTTGGCATAGAAGCCGTTGAGCATATAGTCGTGTTCCACGGTAGAGTGACTTCTGATGGCTTCGAAACCGCAGTGATGGTTGGTCAAAACGAGTCCGTTGGGTGACACCACCACGCCGGAGCAGTAGCCGCTGAAGTTGACGCAGGCGTTCTTGATAGCGTGGTCGTTGAGATAGAGGTCGTTGTAGTCCATCTCGAAACCTTCGCTCTTCATGATTTCATACACGGGTTGTGGGAGGTTGTAGAGGGTCCACATTCCCTCGTCGGCAAATGTGGTGGCGCTCGTCATTGCCACCATGGCCATCATCAATGTTTTTTTCATCATATTTGTTGTATTATTTGAATTTGTCTAAAGATTTTCAGTAAAGATTTTGAGGAGCAAAGCGACGACCCCATAAAAACATCGTTCACTTATTTTTAGAAAGATTTTTTGTAAGGATTTGATTACTTCTTCCTCTGTCTCAACTTGGCATAGCTTTCTATCAAGTTTGATGCTCAGCATTTGCTGCTACATCGGTTCTAAACCCTCTTACACTTACCTGTTTGCTCGTCGAGTTCCCAATTTTCGGAGAACACACCTTTGGGACTAAAGTTTACAAGGAAGCCAAAGCGGATACCCATGAGTTTCATGTAAGACCATAGCTGACGCCTCTGTTCATCACCAACATAGTTGATAGACTTCAGTTCTATCACTACATTACCAAGATCCTTATCGGTAGCCACCAAGTCCATCCTGCGGTGTACAGGTGTAGGTCTACCCTTGTAGTAAATCGGGAATTCTTCTTGACGATGGACAATAAATCCGGCATCAACGAGTTCCATGTAGAAGCCCGCCTCATAGGTCAGTTCATCTACATTCTCATGATAGAAATTGTATGATTCAAATGCACATCCAACAATTCTGGAGAACATGTGATAAATGCTATTTCTAAATTCTGTATCTGTCATGATTTAAAATCTTTACTAAAAATCCTGCTAAAAATGATGGAGGTCATACATTAGAGGTCGCTACGCTCAAAATCCTTTTTGAAAATCCCAATTAAATATCCTTACTAACTATGGCGGGGATGCTTAGTTAGCAGTTTCTTCGCTACCAAGGCAGCATAGGGGAGGAGGAGGAGTGTGTTGAGGGCGAGGGCGGGAAGGAGGGAGAGATGAGCATTGCTCCATGTGATGCAGAGAAAGAGGAGGGCAGCAAGGAGGGTGTAGGCAAAGAGCCTACCGAGCGGATAGGCGATGGGATAATAACGCTGACCTACGAGGTAGGAGAGCAACATCGCCGTACCATATCCTGCCACACCAGCCCAGGCACACGCCATAAAACCATAACGAGGCACAAAAAGGACGTTGACACTGATGAGCACCACACATCCTATGCCCGAGAACCAGGCTCCCCAAATCGTTTTGTCGATGAGCTTATACCAGAAGGAGAGGTTGAAATAGATGCCCATCATGATCTCAGCGACCATAACGATAGGCACCACGGAAAGACCGCTCCAATAGTCCTGGGCGATGAGGTTGCGCAGGAGATTGATGCCTGCCATCACAAGGAGGAAAGCGAGAAGTGTGAAAAGCACAAAGTACTCCATCGCCTTGGCATAGGTGACCTTGTTGTCCTTCTCTTTGGTCTGTCCGAAGACGAAGGGCTCGTAGGCATAGCGGAAGGCCTGCGTGATCATCGCCATGATCATGGCTATCTTCGCCGAGGCACTGTAGATACCGAGCTGCTCATGACTGTCAGCATAAGGATAGATATAAGGGAAGAGAATCTTGTCGGCTGTCTGGTTGAGAATGCCTGCAATGCCGAGCACGAGGATAGGCCAGCTGTAAGAGAGCATGCGCCGCATGAGCTGACGGTCGAAGCCCCAGCGCACTGCCGTGAGTTCACGATAGAAGAAGAGGGTGATGAGGGCGGTGCACACGAGGTTAATATAGAACGCATAACCCACCTCTATCGATGTGCCCATGGTGGCGGGCAGCACGACGAAGAAGAGGAGGTTGAGCAAGATATTCAAGACGATGAAGAGGAGTTTGAGGGCGGCAAACTTGATGGCCTTCTTCTGATAACGCAGATAGGCGAAGGGGATGCACTGGAAGGCATCGACAGCCACCGTCGCTGCCATCACCCACACATAAGAGGGATGGTCGCCATAGCCCATTGCTCCCGACAGCGGATGCAGGAAGGCGAGCACGAGGAGCATGAAGAGCACCGAGGTGGTAGCCACCGAGGTGAGGATGGTGGCATAGACACGCTGTGGGTCCTCTCCCTCCTTGTTGGAGAAACGGAAGAAAGTGGGCTCCATGCCATAGGTGAGGATAACCAAGAGGAGCGCCGTATAGGCATACATATTGGTGATGACCCCATAGCCGCCACTCTCAGCCGAGAGCGTGGCTGTATAGATGGGCACCAAGAGGTAGTTGAGAAAACGACCAATGATGCTACTCAATCCGTAGATGGCTGTATCTTTCAGCAGTGAGCGTAGTGATGCCATGACATTTATGTGCTTAATGATTTATCCGAAGAAGAAATAACAGATAGCGATGGCTGCCAGTACGCCCGACAGGTCGGCAAGCAGTCCGCAGGCGACAGCATGACGGGTGTATCTCACGCCTACGCTACCGAAATAGACGGCAAGGATATAGAACGTCGTGTCTGTTGAGCCTTGGAAGATGCAGCTGAGTCGCCCTACGAAGGAGTCGGCACCATAGGTGGTCATGGCATCCACCATCATGCCGCGCGCTCCGCTCCCCGAGAGCGGCTTCATGAGTGCCGTGGGCAGTGCGCCAACGAAGTCGCTGTTGCCTCCACAACTCTCCACAGCATAACGGATGCCGTCAATAAGCATATCCATCGCTCCCGACGCACGGAACACGCCGATAGCCACGAGGATAGCCACAAGATAAGGGATGATGCGGATGGCGGTAGAGAACCCCTCTTTGGCTCCCTCGATAAAGGCATCATAGACATTGACGCGACGCCTCATACCTGCAAGTATAAATCCCACGATGATGGTCATGAGCAGGATATTGGCGGTGGTGGTACTCACGATATTCATCTCTTCCCTGTCCATCTTGCCAAAACCATAGATGATGAGCGACACGACAAGACACATCCCTCCGAGGGTGAGCAGGAGGGTGCGGTTGAAGAGGTTGATACGCTGATAGATACTCGTGGCGATGATGCCCGCCAGCGTAGAACAGAAGGTGGCAAGGAGCAGGGGGATGAAGATGTCGGTGGGCTGGGCGGCACCAAGCTGCGCCCTATATACCAGGATGCTCACAGGGATGAGCGTGAGACCGCTCGTGTTGAGCACAAGGAACATGATCATGGGGTTGGATGCCGTGTCTTTCTTGGGATTGAGTGCCTGCATCTGCTCCATTGCCTTCAGTCCTAAGGGCGTGGCGGCATTGTCGAGACCAAGCATATTGGCGGCCACGTTCATGAAGATACTCCCCGTGACGGGATGACCCTTGGGGATATCAGGGAAGAGACGGGAGAAGACCGGACTGAGCAGACGGGCGAGCCTGTCAACCAGCCCTCCCTGCTCACCTATCTTCATGATACCCAACCAGAGGGCGAGGACGCCTGTGAGCCCAAGGGAAATCTCAAAAGCAGTCTTCGACGAAGAGAAGGTGGCATCCATCATCGCCGGAAACACCTCATAATCGCCCATCACTATCAGTTTGACAAGGGCAATGACAAAGGCGATGAGGAAGAACGATATCCAAATATAATTGAGTACCATACGAGCTTCTACTGTTAGAGTTTTTACCGTTTGCAAAGGTAATGATAAGCCCTCAGATAGGCAAGTTATCCTCTTTCTTGTTTGTTAAACATTGCTAATTCTTTATACTTTGTCGAACAACTATCGTTCTAATTCTCTAATTTTGCAAAGAATGATTTGATAATGAATAAGATAAGTTGTTAACAATATGATGAAGAAAAACGCAGTTAAGTGGCTCTTCGCCCCCATGCTTCTCATAGCAGTCAGTAGTTGTAGCGATGATGATCTCTTCGATAAGGAGGCTTATGTTGATAAAGTGAAGACGGCGTTCCCCGTTGCTGATATCGACCCTCAACATACCTGGAGCTCAATGGGTAGTACCCAACTCTCTGCCCATCTGTGTATGGCTAAGGCGGGCACGTATATGGTGCGTGTCTATGCGGATATGCCTAAGAGTGGTGAGACGACGGAGCTGCTCGCCGCTGCTGAGATGAACAACGGCGAACTGTTTACCACCAAGCTCAACTACCGTCTCCACTCACCTATCATCTATCTTACCGTAGAGGATGAGCGGGGCTTCGTGGCTGTCTATCCACGCGTGGTGAACAGCGAACTCACTGAGACGGAGGTGGGCAATGCCGTGGCCAACACACAGAACAAGGAGCAGAAGGTGCAACGGATTGCTGCAAGATATGACTTCCCCGACTTCCCCAGTGAGAGCGACTTTGCTACGGTGGTGCCTGCTGATGCGCATCCCATGGATCAGTATGCGCAGGACAACAACACGGGTAACTTGGTACAGAACTATTATGTGGATGCCTCAACAACACAGTTGAACCCATGGGCGGGCAACGTGAAGATTTATTTCAAGCCCGGCACCTACACCATCAACTACTACCCCAACATCCCTTATAACGCTCAGCTCTACTTCCTGCCGGGTGCCAACGTCACCTTCACCAACTATCTCAGCTGTACAATGGGACTGACAGCCTTCTATATTGCCAAAGGGGCTACGGTCAACTTCAACAATACGCTGGCTGTGGCTATCGGCATATATAACCGAGGTACGATGAATATCAACACCTTTGAAGTGAGCGGTTCAGGTGTGCTCATCAACGAGGGAACCATCAACGTGAAGGGTGGCTTCGCTCTTCGCAACTACAACGCCTGCTTCGTCAATGGTGATACCTTTGCCGCTAACACCATTGAGCTGGCTGATGGGTCGAAGATGCAGAACCTCGGCACTGTGAATGTGTCGGGACTGACAACACTCACGGGCAACATGACCACATGGGTGAACGATGGGTATTATGAGACGGGGACGCTCAACTCTCAGGCGGGCTCCGACCAGATAATCAACAACTGCCGCCTGAAGGTGAACGGTCTGTTTAAACTGTGGAACAGCAACTCCACAAACATGGGATTTACTGAGGACGCCGGTGCCTCGGCAGAGATGGAGGAGTTTTATATCAACACCGCCAACGTCTTCCTCGGCAGCAACGCGCTGTTTAAGGTGAACGGCACTGCTACGTTGGACTGTGCCAACTCCACCTATGGCATTTATGGCAAGGGGACAGACGCCGGTCAGCCTGCAGTGTTCCAAGCCAAGGATATCGTGAAGGGCACAAGCTCTTCTACTAACCAGGTGACCTATGGCGGCTATCTCTGGGTGGCGTCAGACACGCATTTCGAGCAGAAGATTGACGACTGGAACATGGCTTATAACATCGCCGACGACAAGGTGTCGTTTGCCCTCGGCATGTACGACGCACAGACATCGATTCCTGCATCGGAGTGTACACCCGGCTATGGTCAGGCACTGACACCTACGAATCCTCCCGTTGACGGCGAGATGAGGATGACCTATTGCTACGAGGACAACTTCCCCGTGCCTGGCGACTACGACTTCAACGACGTGGTGCTCGGACTGAAGATGGAGAAGAAACCGCGCCGCAACGGTGCCTCACGCGACACCCTCGTACTCAAGGTAGAGGTGAAGGCGGTAGGTGCAACGGAGCCTATCGGTGCTGCCCTGCGTCTGAAGAACATCAAGGAGGAACATCTGTCCTCAACCTTCAGCAAGACATCAGATGCCAGCAGGAAGATGTTCCACTTCTTCAATATCGAGCGATACAATAAGATTCTCAGTCAGAGCGAGAAGGGTGATCGCTGTTTCCTCACCGCACTCTCTACACAGGAGATGGTCATCCCTCTCTTCAACGATGCTCACTATGCTATCAACGGAGGAGTGAAGGAGAATGGCGACACGAAACGCAGGTTCTACAACACCATCGTCAATCCCAACGAGAAGGGAGAGAACTTCGCTGCTGCTGACCTGCCCGAAAACACCTACGCTATCTATTTCAAAGACCCTAATGCTTTCAACAACTTCAAGATAGAGGATGTTGACTTGTTTATCATCGAGGAGTTTAACGGCACCTGTTATGAGGTGCACACCTATCCGTATAAGCAGGATGAGGTGACACGCAAATGGCACAATGGCAGTACGGCCTATTCCGACAACTATCCATGGGGCTTGGCTGTGCCTTCTGACTTCCGCTATCCTATAGAGTGGACACCTATCGGTACCTGTCCCATCAACAATGTGGTGGGTGGCGCCTACCCGCTGAAAGGTCACTCCTTCAGCGAATGGGCTAAAGACCATACGAAAGCGACCGACTGGTATGAATACCCCATGCCTGACCTGGTATATTGATGCTGTCACAATGAAAAATAGGCAGTAGTGCTCTCTTGAGACTACTGCCTATTTTTTTATCCCAAACTGGTTAGGCGACTGGTGGAGAGGGGGAACATCAGTCTTTCTTTATCGCCTCTGCCATGGCACGTCCGAGCGCATAGCACTGCTCTGTGGTGGAGGCATCGAGACTCTGTTTTATCTCCACGGGGTTGCCTACGGGAGTATAGTGGAGATGATGCTCATTCCATTCGGCGATACGGCCCACAGCCTTTCCTGCCCAGGCATAGGAGCCAAACCAACCAAGGAGATGGTTCTTGATGTCCTTGCCTGCCAGTTCGCTAAGCAGCACCTCCATCTCATGATAGAGTCCGGCGTTATAGGTGGGGGCACCTACGATGAGTCCGTTGTAGCGGAACACGTCGCGGATGATATAGGAATGGTGGGTCTTAGAGATGTTATACATCACGATGTTCTTCACACCTGCCTCGCTCGCTGCACGTGCTATCATCTCAGCTGCCCGCTCGGTGTTGCCGTACATCGTGCCGTAGCAGATGACCAGACCTTCTTCGGTCTCATAACGTGACATCTTATCATAGAGCTCGATGACCTTGGTGATGTGCTCATGCCACACGGGACCGTGGGTGGAGCATATATAGTCGAGCTTCACACCGGCAAGCTTCTTCAAGGCATTCTGTACGGGCGTGCCATACTTTCCTACGATGTTGCTGTAATAGCGCACCATCTCTAACCAGAAGGTGTCGCAGTTGATCTCGGCATCGATGATACCGCCGTTGAGGGCACCGAAACAGCCGAAGGCATCGCCGGAGAAGAGGGTGTTGGTGAGCGTATCGAGCGTGACCATCGTCTCGGGCCAGTGGACCATCGGGGTGAGAACAAACTGTAGGGTATGGGCTCCGAGAGAGAGCGTGTCGCCGTTCTTCACCTCCTTGAGGTTGTCGGCAATGCCATAGAATCCCTCTATCATGCCAAAAGTCTTCTTGTTGCCTATAATGGTGACATCGGGATAGTATTTGCGGATGAGTTCGATGGCGCCGCTGTGGTCGGGCTCCATGTGGTTGATGACAAGGTAATCGACAGGACGGGAGCCGAGGATGGCCTGGATATTCTTGATATAAGGAATGAAGAAATCAACCTCCACGGTATCGATGAGACACACCTTCTCGTCGGTGATGAGATAGGAATTGTAAGACACGCCGTTGGGCAGGGGCCATAGTCCCTCAAAAAGATTCTTGTTGCGGTCGTTGACCCCTACATAATGGATATCCTTAGTAATCTGTTTCATATTATTTCTATTAAATAAAATTGTTGTAGTCATATTATTTTTCACCCATTTCATCGGTCTGCTCCATTGCCTCCAACGCCTCGAAGAGCTCTTTCTTCAAGCAAGCACCATAGTCGGCGCTAATGCTGTTGTTGATACTTCGACAGCAATCGGCAGAGAACCGCTGTCCACAGGCGATGACACTGTCCCACTGCTCTTCGGTGAGTCCACGCTCGATGACGTCGCGGGTGATGCCATAGCGTATGAGTGCATAGACAAGACCGGCATTGAAGTTATCGCCGGCACCGATGGTGCTCACCGTCTCTGTCTCTACCACGGGGTAAGTCTTGCGCAGACCGCCCTCGGCACGGAGCACCACAGGACGACTGCCTCCGGTACAGATAAACTTCTTGGTATAGAACGCGATGTTGTTCTGATAGATGGCATCGGGGTCGTTCTTGCCAAACATCACCTCGAAATCTTCAATACTTCCTCGCACGATATCGGCATACTCTAAGTTCTCGAGGATATTAGGAGTGACACGCATCACATCGTGACGGTGAGAGGCACGGAAGTTGACATCATAATAGAGGATGGCTCCCTTGCTGCGTGCATACTCTAAGAAAGCAGCGACCTGTGGACGTATGACGGGGTTGACGGCATAGTAGCTACCGAACATCACCACGTCGTCGGCCTGTATGTCGGGATAGACGAAGTCGAGCTGATCGTGAGGATGGTCTTTATAGAAGATATAGTCGGCATCGCCCTGGTCGTTGAGAAATGCCAAAGAGAGGGGCGACTTGCTGTCGGGATAGACATTGATGTTACTGCTATCTACTCCGTTCTCCTGAAGGAAACGGATGATGCGCTGCCCTACCCTGTCGTTGCCTGCCTCACTGATAAACGTTGAGGAGACGCCGGCTCTGCCGAGGGAGATGATGCCATTGAAAACAGACCCACCCGGCACTGCTCCTATGGGGTCGTCGTTCTTGAAGATGATGTCGAGCACGGTTTCACCGATGCCTATCACTTTACGTTTTGTCATACGGAATAGGTAATGTGTTGTAATATGAGATGCAAATATCTTAATTTTTCGGCAAATAACAAACTAAAAATTAGTATTTTTGCGGCTACATTATGAAATATAATACGCACACACTACCCAATGGCCTGCGCATCATCCACCTGCCCTCGCTCTCGCAGGTGGTCTATTGCGGCTACGGCATCGCTGCCGGCACTCGTCATGAGCGCTGTGGCATGGAGGAAGGACTGGCACACTTCTGTGAGCATGCCACCTTTAAAGGTACGGCACGGCGGAGAGCATGGCATATCCTCAACGGACTGGAACGTGTGGGAGGCGACCTCAACGCCTTCACCAACAAGGAGGATACTGTGTTCTATGCTGCTATCCTGAAAGGTGACATCAGGCGGGCGGCTGACCTGCTCACCGACATCGTGTTCCACAGCGAATATCCGCAGGCGGAGATTGATAAGGAGGTGGAGGTGATCTGCGATGAGATAGAGAGTTATAACGACTCGCCTGGCGAACTTATCTACGATGATTTTGAGAACCTGCTCTTTCATGGGCACCCCTTAGGACATAATATTCTTGGCAAGGCGGAACAGCTGAGGAACTACCGCACGAACGACTTCCTCGCCTTCACCCGCCGTCATTATCATCCTAAGAATGCTATCTTCTTTGCTTATGGTGATCTTGATTTCCCTCGGTTGGTGAAGCTCATCGAGCAGCTGACAGCCGACCTGGTGTCGCCCGTTGCCTCGGAGCAGTCAGCGGCGGTGCTCCCCGTCTATATGCCGGGCGAACACATCATCGAGCGCCACACACATCAGTCGCATGTGATGATAGGCAACAGGTCGTTCGCCATAGGTAACGAGCGCCGCATCGCCCTCTATCTGCTCAACAATATCCTTGGGGGACCAGGGATGAACTCGCGCCTCAACATGGCACTGAGGGAGCGAAATGGTCTGGTCTATTCTGTAGAGAGTTCGATGGTAAGCTATTCGGACACGGGGGTGTGGTGTACCTACTTCGGCTGCGACGCTCACGACAGGCAGCGCTGCATCCGTCTGGTAAGGAGGGAGCTCGACCGTGTGATGGAACGTCAGCTGTCACCTGCGCAGTTGTTGGCAGCCAAGAAGCAATTGAAAGGGCAGATTGCCGTGGCGTGCGACAACAGGGAGAGTTTTGCGCTCGACTTCGCAAAGAGTTTCCTCCACTACGGATGGGAGAAAAACATCGACCGCCTGTTTGCGCAGATTGATGCGCTCACGGCGGCCGAGCTTCAGGAGGTGGCCGTGGAGCTCTTCGCTCCCGAACGGCTCACCACCTTGATTTACGGATAATCCCAATTTGGGATCATCGTTGTGCTTAGCGGGCAGCGAAGAACATGCCTTCGTTGAGGGCCATACGCAACTGGTAAACGCCCTGCTCGTTGGCTGCTACGTCAACGCTCTCACCATTAGGAAGCAGGGTTTTCAGTGTACCGTCTTCGTTGAAACGGAAGAGTTCTTTCTGCACTCCGTTCTCCTCCATCGACCAGCTGTTAGCTTTCTTGTTATAGACGAAGAGCACCTTCTCGCCAGTAGGACGGGTGATCTCATAACCTTCCTTGAGGGTCTTCACAGCATAGAGCTTACCATCCTGTCCCCATACATTCTCCACATGACCTACCTTAGCCAGGGGATTACTGCCTGTCCAGAACTCAACAGAGTTGAGCACCAACACATCGACAGCACCGCAGATACCATAGACGGGGCTGATAACGAGGAACACGAGTTCGTTGACAAACTTGTTGCTCAGACCTTTGTTCCAATCCAAGAGTTTGTTAAACAGTCCGAAAGAACCGATACATGACGTGGTGAGCACTGCTCCAGTCACAAGTGTAAGAATTACTTTTTTCATTGTGTTTGTTATTTAAAAAGTGAATAATAAGTGATTGTCTTATTCGCTGTCATTCGGTGAAGGTATTTTTACCCCCCCCCATTATCTTATCATCTAACTGGATAGGTAGGAAGAGGGAGACCTCGCAGCCTATCACCTGCTGCTGCTCATCCTCCTTGTTATTGATCTGTAGGGAGATCTGCTGACCATGCAACTGCTCGTTGAGGAGCTGTATGGTACGGCGGATGATGGTAAGACCATTCTTGGTGCGACGGCTCTCCATACTCACGATGTTAAACCCTCGCCCGTTGTCGATGACCTTCACCGTGGTGCCCTCCTCATTAGTGGCGACACTGATGCGGAGACGTTTCTCCCCTTCTTTTCCTTTCAGTCCATGTTTAATAGAGTTCTCCACAAGAATCTGTATGAACATCGAGGGCACGATGATGCGCTGCAGCTGCTCCTTCGCCGGCGCATCTATCTGATAAGAGAACTCACTGCCAAGGATGGTCTGCTCCACAGAGAGATAATACTCCACGAAGTGGAGCTCTTCATCAAGGGAGATGAGACGGTTGTCGGACATATCGAGACTTGCACGGATGAGACGTGAGAGCTTGATAATCTCCTCGCGCTGCTTACTGTCGAGGTGCTGCATGTGGTTGTTGAGCACATTAAAGATGAAATGGGGCGACACACGGTTGCGGATATTGTCGATGCGGAGCCTCATCATCTCCATCTCAGCCTGAAGACGGTGTTTGTGCTGCTTGAGCCACCAGCCCCACAGCAACAGCGAGAGAAGGATGATGGCAACGAGCACTCCACCCCAGGTGAAATAGAGATAGCTGTCCTTCTTCTCTACAATGAGCTGATGGTGGAGCATGAGCGTATCCTCACGGAATCGGTGAATCATCTCCGCCGCCCGCATGACCTGTCGGTCAGCAGCCGCAGAATCTTCCATGGCACGCTCTCTCTCGAGAGTGAGGAGGGCAGCACGGTAGTCGCCCACCCTCTTATAGTAATCCACAAGATAGCGGTTGCGTATGTTGACAATGTTTTTGTCTATGGTGATGTTGAAGTGTTCATTAGCCAGCATCTTCTCAATATCTATGGTGGTCACGCCACGGGCAGCCATCCCTATGCGTATGGTGTTGGCATAATAGATACCCATCGGCATATTCACTTCCTTGAAGAACTTCTCTGCTCGTTCGAGATAGTCAGCAGCCTCTTCCATCTTTCCGAGATTGAGATAGATGTCGGCCATGTCGATCATACAGATAGCCATGTCGATGCCGTCTTCCTTCTCGCTCTCAAGGAACTTCTTCATCTTACCGAACATCGCAAGCGACTGCTCATACTCCTTGACGAAATAGTAGTAGTTGCCTCGACAACAGAGGTAGAGCACCTTCATATTGGGAGGCATCACGTCGAAGAGTCGTTCGCAGAAGGTGAAATAATGGAGGGACTTTTCAAAGTCCTCCATACTCAGATAGACGCGGGCGATACCTAAATAAAGTGAGGCGAAACGACTATCAGGCAGGTTGAGGGAGTCGGCCAGGAAGAGTGCTCGCCGATACCAGTAGGCGGCCTTCGCCAGGTCGTTGTTCTGTGTATAGCTGTCGGCCATGTTGGCACAGAGCTCGGGGAGGAACCCGTGGTTGTCGCTCTTTAACATCGCCTCATAAGCGATGGTGCGCAACTCGATGGCGCGCTGCTGCTTGATGTAATAGCGGTGATAGTAGTTGGCCTGGAGCTCATAGGTATAGGCCTTCAGTCCATTGAGACGGGGCGACTCACTCTGTCTGTCAATAAACTGCTTGGTCTGATAGGTGTAGGTGAGCAGTTTGTCGGGGCGTGGTGAGAGGAGCATGATCTTGCCCTGACGGATGAAGAAGTCATAATAAGTGAAACTGTCCTGTGCGCTCTCCATCCCCTTCTCGGCTAATGACATAGCTGAAGGGGCACGCTCAGTGATGGCTGCGTCGAGAACGGAGAGCTGACGGATGGTCTCTGCGCTCCTCTCGGGCACACCATAATCGTCCTCTCCACAACTCATGACGAGGAGGGGCATCAGCATCAAGAGGTAGCTCAACAACTTTCTTATCATGATCTCTTCATGGTATTGTTCATGGAATTGCAAATGTACATATTTTTCTGATATTTGCCAAAAGATTAGAAAAAATATTGGAATCTATCTATAAGATGTAAGGGGCAGTCGATGAAAATGGTAAAAGGAATACAGGGCTGTAAAGAAATCATAACCCCCGACCAAAGGGGTCGAGGGTCATGGGAGTTAGCGCATAATCGTCTAATGGCCGATTGGGGTTAATACCAACCTTTGAGTGGGGAGGTGTAGTTTTGAAGGGCTGACTTCAACTGCGTATCTACGCTGGAGTCGGTGTCAGCGGTGGCGTTGTTGAACGTCCACTGGAAGTCACCCTTGTTCATACGTCCTGCGCCGAGCCATCCTGTCACCACAGCGGGCACATCAGTGGCGGCATCGGGGGTATAGTTATACATCAGACGCTTGTCGGTGTCGAAGTTGTTATAGTTGGTTCCACCCACGAGCGCCACTACCGAAGCAGGTACTTGCTCATCGCGCGTGGCAGCCTCATAACAGTCGAAGCTCGTGGCACTCACCTTATGGGTGATGGGCGTGTAGTTGCTGCTGCTCCCCTTCTCAGCATATACATTGCCGAAGCTCTTGATGAGACCACTGTTCTCACCGGAGAAGGTGCCTTCGCCCTTGGCATCTGTTCCCTGCTTGGAGATGAGCATGGGGTTCTTCGTGCCACGGAAGAAGTTGTTCTCCACAAAGACGCTCGAGCCCATAGTAGCACCCACACCATACTTTGCACAGCCGTCGTAGTAGTTGTTCCACACATGGACGGTCATGGTGCGCACGCGCGGGTGACGGGAGTCGCTGTGGTCAAACCAGTTGTGGTGATAGCAGATATAGTTGGGGCCCGACTCGCTCTTCATTCCACAGAGCGACGACTTGCCGCTGTCCCAGAAGTGGTTGTAGGCGATGGTGATATACTGTGAGTCATCTTTCACGTCGATGGTACCATCGCCCTTCGCCTGGTCGGAATCGCCTCCTGTATTTCCATAGAAGAGGTCGAGGTGGTGCACCCAGCAATACTTGTTGTCGGTGTCGAGGCTCACGCAGTCGTCCATACAGAGCATGATGGCGAAGTTGCGGAGCTCCACGCTCACGGCGTTGCGCATCAGGATGCCAAAGCCCCAGATGGCGGCATCCTCACCGATGCCTTCAAGGGTGATGTTCATAGGGATGGAGTTGTTCTTACCCTTGATCTGCAGACCCTCGGAACTGCTTCCAAAGGCATCCATGTCGGCATCTTTGATGGTGCCCACGATGCGGATAGCCACGGGACGTGTCTCCAGTCCTTTCTGATAGGCGTTGATGATGGCCTGCAGACCGGTATAGTCGGTAGCACCCTTGTTGCTCGTGATGACATCGAGGGTGACAGTCTTGGCGGTGGCGGCGGAGACATAGATGACACGGGCGTTGCTCTTCAGCGTACCGTCGTCGTTATAGGCACCCACGCCACTGTTGTTGAGATGGGCAAAACCGGCGCGGTCGTGAGCTGCCACACTGATGTTAGTGGCGCTGCTGGCCTTGGTGGCATCCTCAGCACCTCCTATCACGGGCACCACCTTCAACTCATAGTTGGAGGCGCCACGCAGTCCCACCACATCGGCACGTCCATAGGTGCCATAGTCTCTCACGAGCTCTTTGTCGATGAGGGTGTAGTCGGCATACTGTCCGCCACGCACATAGACACGATAGTCGGTAGCACCACTCAGGGGAGCCCATTTCACATAGGCACTCTCCAACCATCCGCTGGCTTCCATAATCTCCACACCCTTGTTGTCTATCTCACCGCTGCCTCCCTGGATAGCAGCCTTGGCAAAGCTGATGTTGCTCACCGAATGGGTGAACACATCCTGCCATGCGTTGGCACTGCCGTTGACGGTGACGGTGCCCTGGGCACGGTCGATAGCTATGGTCTGCAGGTCGGTGGTGTTGTAGTATTTCACCACGTTGCCCTGGGTGGTGAGCACAGCCTGGTTCACTCTGGTGTTCATCTTCGTAGCGTGATCGACAGCGGGGACCTCGCCGCCACCTTCTTCGCCGCCACTTTCGTTGCCACCGCCATTGCCACCGCCATTGCCGGCAATGACACTAAAGAGATAGAGACCTCCGTCGGCGGTGAAAGTGACATCACCATCCTCGGTGACCGTACCGCTGTTGGTGGTCTTCGAGGTAGATTTCTCAAAGCCTGCGGTGACGGTGAGGTTGGTAGGGGTGAGGCCACGAGCGGCCGACGAGCTGCTGCTCTGACACGCTATGGTCACCGTGGTGCCTGCCTTCAGATCCTTGATGGTCAGCACGGTACCTGCACCGTTGAGGGTGAGCGAGTGTTTCTTGTTATCTACACGCACACGGTCGGCAGTAGAGGCAGTGAGGAGCAGTCCCTTACTGAAAGCGAGTTCAACACCGTTAGCCATAAGAGGTTCTGCCTTGAGTTCTTTGGTGTTCTTCCAGCGGTTATTGGAGCTATCATAGGTCCAGTTGTCGGTATCGGCATTGAGGTTGGCGATGTCAGTATCACTCAACACGCTGAAGTCCCATGTTTGGGCGTTAGCCGACTGGCCGAATAGTATCATCAGTGCGCAGCCAAGGAGGGAAAATAATGTGTGTCTCATCGTCATTTAATCATCAGTTTTTTACCGTTCTTAATATAAATTCCCTTTGGCAGTGGAGAGCCATTGCTGTTGATGCGCTGTCCGGCGAGGTTGTAGAGGGTTGTCTCCACCTCTTCGCGCGCTCTCTTCACGCTGTTGACAGCAGTGGGGTCGGCATCACCATAACTGAGGTTGATGACCACTGTAGCCATATCTTCTTTCTGCTGCGACTGGTCGTCGAAGGTGAGCACCACGTTGTCACCCTCGAAAGCAATCTGGGTGACAAACTTCTCCACAGGCTGGCCGTTGATGGTCAGCTCCTCATTGGTATCAGCAGAGGCGCTCAACGATGTGAGCGCCCCTACTGCCAATATAAGTAGTTGTTTTTTGTTCATACCTAATTATATATAATGTGTAAGCTCTCTCTATGCAGTGTGCCGACCAGCGTGAGAGCCGACTGGCACTGCCTTGTCATTCTTCAAAATCCCAGACTTCGAAAGAACCACCTGTCTCCTTGGCACGCTGTTCTGTGTCTGCATCGTGTTCTTCACTCACAAAAATGCCGGGTGAGGTGATGGTCATCAACGACTCGATATGCATCTCTGTCACTGTCGTCTCGGGATGGATATATTGCTTTTTCATTTCTTTAGTCTTGTTATGTTGTTAGCTATTTGTTTTCTTGCTCTCTAATCTTTTTTTCTCTTCTAAAGCTCATCGGCATGGGCTCATTTGATGATGATCTTCTTGCCGTTCTTGATGAGCAGTCCCTTGGCATTGGCGTTGACACGCTGTCCGTTGAGGTTGAAGAGGGGTGCGTTGGTAACATCCTCGTTGGCAGTGAACTCACTGATACCTGTGGTCTCACCGTCGAAGATCATCTTCACCGTCTTAGCTCCTTCGCTCGAAGGTGTGTTAACCAAGAGATAGGCTTTATTGGCCTTCACCTGGGTGGTGCCTGTGGCGGGCTTGCGGAAGGCTACCTTTCCGTCTTTTGTTCCGAGTGTGAGGAGGGTCTTGCCTGCGGTAACAAGCGTAGCGATGTCGGTGTCAGCGGTCACACCCTTGAGGCTGTTGCTCTCGATGGAAGCGGCGGTATAGGTCTCTTTGAAGACATAAGTGTCGGCAGTAGCGCTCTTCACTATCACGGCGGTATTGGCAGGGATGGTGCCCTCCACCGTCTTCATCGTCAGTGTCTCCTCAGCAGCATCCAAAGCTCCTGTATAGGCCTCGATACCTTCAGGGATGGTCACAGGATAATCCAAATAAAGCGAATAGGGCTCGGTGTCGGCGGTGGTGAGAGAGAAGGATTTGGCGGGAGTGAACACTATTTTATAATAACGGAGATACTGATCGCTACCATCTTTTTTAAGCACACCATTAAGAACTATTTCACCTGCTGGAACAAAGATACCTGTAGCTGTAGTTTGTGGAGATGAAGCCATAGATCCGAATTCTGTTGCTACACCATTCACAGCAAGAATTCTTTCCTCTTCGGAATTTGTTCTGGTTCCTGTATTTGAGAATACAACCTCTATCGTTCCAGGTACTGATGTCGTGAATGAAATCTTGCTTCCTTGTGCATATTTGCCATCTCTCACCACATATTGAACGCCGTTCATCCTGATAGCTTTTGCATCAAACGAAGCGTCGGGATTCAAGCCAGCAATGTCTGCCATTAAGAACGTTTCATTTTTTGTTGGGGTAGTCTCATCTGTCAACTGAATTTCTGTTGCACCTGTTTTTGTCCAATCCCATGTCGCGGGTCCGCTGACAATTGTTTGGGTAAAACCTTCTACATTGGAGCTATAATTTAAAGACAATGTTGCCGATACGCCGTCAGCTGCATCGCTGGCCATTTTAATACTTGCAGAACCTGCTGCGGCATTTTTGGTAGCGGCATAAGTAACTGTGAAATCCTGTGACACGCTACCACTTGCGACAGTGAAACTCGTTGGACTAAACGTGAGACCATCAACAGTGGGAAGAGTCAAGTTATAAGTACCATCTGTCAAGTTGCTTCCTGTCAGTTTAACTGTCTTGGTCTGTGATGTAGCATATTTGGTCAGATTAAGATCAATAGATTTCTCTGATAATGCCAAGGTCGGTGTTACAATAGTATAAGTAAGAGTTATTATTGCAACTACTTGCGTTCCTTGAAAAGTAAAAGTAAGATTATCTTTTACATTCGGCAAATCAAAAGAATGTTTTACACTAGAGGTCTTAGCTGGAACAACATAAGCTGTCTCTGCATACTTGGTTCCATTCAACTCACCTATATAAGATGTTTCCGGATAGTTTGTACAAGCTTCAAAAGAGATTTTTGAAACAACCATACCCTCTATAAGCTTAATTGTATACTGAGCACCTGCAGAATATTTTATGCCTTTAACGGTTTGATTACCATTATCACACTTTTTAGATTTTTCATTAGTAATTGTAAGTGTGATTGAACCACTCTTAAAATCTGCTTTTCCATTTTCATTAGTAATCCTTGTACTTTGGCCTATTACAAACGTATCGGCATACAGATTTATACCACCCCCCATTAACATTAAGCCAATGAGGGCTAACACAAAAAATAATTGTTTTTTCATTAGATTTAAAATTTAAGTTTTTAATTATTGATTTATTTTCTATCAGTAGTAGATGTTCCTCAACGTATGAGGTGTTGGCGACAAAATTATACATTTAATCAATAACAAGCAAGAGAAAGTGAAAAAAAA
>JAHAZN010000077.1 GCA_018385335.1 Prevotella sp. | reverse complement strand
TGCCGTTGAAGATGCAATATGAGAGAGGGTAACCATCTCTACTTACCAGCAGTCCCAGCACAATCTGTGATTCGGCGGTCTTACCATCCTTTGAAAACCCAGGCTCACGCAGTACGTCCGTCTTGCTTGCCTCAAAATACAATGACCGATTTGGGTTAAAACGATGATATCATGCCATGAAATGACTATATTGCAACTTGAAATAATCATTTTGTGCTGCAATATAACGGATTTTTATCAATGGATATAGAACGTGAGTTCCACCGAAGCCTTATACGTTGATAGGTGCTGTCTTTCCTTCTTTCGTTCCTTCGAAATAGGGTGGGGTGTCGAGGAGCGAGATGTCGTCATAGACGAAGGGGACTACCTCGGTGTCGTTGCCATCGGGAAGGATGAGACCGAAGCAACCGTCTCTCTGGGCGATGATAGGCATGAGACTGATATCATCGACGTAGCAGAACACACGGCGGAGAAAATCATAATGTGGATGAACAAGAATCTTACCTTGGGCATCGCGCAGACCAAACTTCCCGTTTTCCTCAAACACCTCGTGGAAACATAGATATTTCTCACGTATGCGCTTGAGATAGAACTCAAATTTCTTCTTGTCGTTGAGCAGTGTCAGGAAGAAATCGAAGGTGTCGCAGTAGTTGGCATAGGCGCGGGTGAGTACGAGCTTGAGGTCGAGGCCGCTGACGGCTTTCCTGTTGAAGTCGATATAGCGGGCGATGGCCTGCTCCTTGCCGGCGATGTCGAGGGTCTTAAGATGACCGATGAAACGTTCCATCACCTCCTTAGTTCCGTGCATGGCTTTGATGTAACGATGAATCTGTCGGTCCATCTCATCGCACACAAATTTGTCGATGCGTTCAATCTCAATACTATCTAGATAAGTGCTGTCAAAGTTTTCTTCGGTTATCTTCATAGTAGTATGCTAATAAGTTTAAGTTAGATTAGAGCAGTGTAAGCGTATAGAGGTACACCACGGCAGCAGGGATGGCTAAGAGCGACGAGTCGAAACGGTCGAGCATCCCCCCGTGTCCCGGTAGGATATTGCCGCTGTCCTTGATGCCTAATGTGCGTTTGAAAAGACTCTCTACCAGGTCGCCCCATGTGCCAAAGAGCGCCACGGTCCATCCCAGTCCTATCCATTCACCCATACTCAGTTGCACTGTGTTGAGGCCGTATGTCTCAGTGTAGTACCAGATGCCTACAGCGGCAGCGGCAACAAAGATGAATCCACCTATCGAGCCCTCCCAGCTCTTGCCCGGACTGACGCGTGGGAAGAGCTTATGCTTACCCAACAGCGAACCACAGCAGTAGGCACCCGTGTCGTTAATCCAGAGGAAAACAAAGACACAGAGAGGAATGAGGTAGGTGTAAACCACACCTGCCGGTGTGGCTCTGAATGCCAAGACGCTGAGCAATGAGAAGGGGAGGGCTACATAGAGTTGGCTGAACATCGTGTAAGCCCAGTTGTTGATAGGATCTTCTGCTTTGGCATAGAGTTCGGAGATGAGAAGATAGATGAGCGTCACCAGATAAGGGATGAAGACAGTGGAAGGTGTGAGGTCACTACTGAATCCCACCATAGCAAAGAAGAAATAGACACCGGCAGCGGTACATATAAACCTGTTGATACTCACACCGGGACGCATGTTCACCAATCCAGTAAACTCCCATACAGAGAGCGCCGTAATCAGCGCAAACAGCAGTGTCATGGCAGTGGGGTTAAGAAAACCAATCACGATGGTTGCCACAAAAAATATTCCCGTGATGGTGCGAGCTATTAGGTTCTTCATATCTCTCTCTCTTGTTTAATTCTTTTGTTCTTCTGCTTCTTTCTCAGCCTTGCGTCGGGCCTCCTCTTCCAGTTCTCTACCACGACGTTCCGCCATAGCCTCAGCCTCAGCTCTCTGTTGAGCTTCGAGCAACTCTTCGGAGCGGCTTGCCCATGGACGTTTACCAAAGATACGCTCCACATCCTCCGCAAAGATCACCTCGCGGTCGATGAGCAGCTGTGCCAGCGTGGCGTGTCCCTCTGCATGAGAGGTGAGAATCTCTTTGGCACGTTCATACTGTCCCTTGATGAGTTTCATCACTTCTTCGTCAATAAGTTTGGCCGTTGTCTCAGAGTATGGCCGTTGGAACTGATACTCGTTGTTGTTATAGTAACAGATGTTAGGCATGCTCTCACTCATACCGGCATAAGCAATCATTCCGAAGGCCGTCTTTGTCACCCTCTCCAGGTCGTTCATAGCACCTGTAGAGATATGTCCTGTGAAGAGTTCTTCAGCGGCACGTCCTCCGAGGAGCGAGCAGAGCTCGTCGAGCATAGCCTCCTTTGTTGTTATCTGACGTTCTTCGGGCAGATACCATGCAGCTCCCAGTGCGCGGCCACGTGGAACGATGCTCACCTTTACCAAGGGGTTGGCATGTTCCGTAAACCAAGAGATCGTGGCATGTCCAGCCTCATGAATGGCTATCGCCTTCTTCTCGTCGTTAGTCATTATCTTTGTCTTTTTCTCTAATCCTCCTATGATACGGTCAACGGCATCGAGGAAGTCCTGTTTGCTCACCGTCTTGCTGTTATGACGAGCAGCGATGAGAGCCGCCTCATTACAAACATTAGCGATGTCAGCCCCACTGAATCCCGGAGTCTGTCGTGCGAGGAAGTCGATATCTACACTCTCATCCGTCTTCACGGGTTTGAGATGCACCTTAAACACCTCTTTACGTTCGTTGAGGTCAGGTAGGTCCACATGAATCTGACGGTCGAAACGTCCTGCGCGGAGCAGGGCAGAGTCGAGCATGTCAGCACGGTTGGTAGCAGCAAGGATAATCACGCCGCTGTTGGTACCGAAGCCATCCATCTCTGTGAGCAGTGCGTTGAGGGTGTTCTCGCGCTCATCATTACCTCCCATAGAGGGGTTTTTAGAGCGTGCACGTCCTACAGCATCAATCTCATCGATGAAGATGATGCAGGGCGATTTTTCTTTCGCCTGACGGAAGAGGTCGCGTACACGACTGGCACCCACACCCACGAACATCTCGACAAAGTCGCTTCCGCTCATGGAGAAGAAAGGCACCCCGGCCTCACCAGCCACAGCCTTTGCCAGGAGCGTCTTACCCGTTCCCGGAGGTCCTACAAGGAGTGCACCCTTGGGGATTTTTCCTCCCAGTTCAGTATATTTCTGAGGATTTTTCAGGAAGTCAACAATCTCCTGCACCTCCTGTTTGGCTCCAGCCTGTCCGGCTACATCCTTGAAAGTGATATTGAGTTCAGCACCTTTTTCATACATCTTTGCCTTGCTCTTACCCACGTTGAACACGCCACCTGCGCCACCTGTTCCTCCTCCCATGCGTCGCATGATGAAGATCCAGAAGAGGATAAGGGCAACGAAGGGGAACACATTGATGAAGAGCTGCATCAGACTGTTGCTTTCTTTGTTCTCATAACTGTAGTCGCCCGTAAACTTCTTCTGTTTGCGTGCATCATCGATGAACGTTTCCAGTTTCTCTACCGATCCAAACTCCACCTCAACGCAGGGGTCATTACCAGTCTTTTCCTTTCCCTGTTTAAACACATCTCTGACGTGTTCGGTCTTGACATACATAAGGAGCGTCTTCTCGTTGTTATTCACAACAATCTCCTTTGCATAGCCTTTGAGCACCATCTTTTTGAAGTTGTCATAGGAGGTGGTTGTCTTCACGCTCGACTTCATCCCTCCCTGAGAGAAGAAGAGGAAAGCCAAGACGCACATTACTATAAGATAGAACCAGGTAAGATTGAACCTGGGCATATTGGGCTTGGGCTTGTTCTGTTGTTCGTTGATGTTCATTTCTGATGATTCTTGAATTGCTTTGAGATCGGGTTATTCAACGTTAGGGATGAGCGTGACTGGGGCATCCTCCCAAAGATGGTCGAGGTCGTAATATGTGCGGGCATCGGGCACGAAGATATGCACCATCACCGTTCCATAATCCATAGCCACCCAGATGGCATTCTCTCTACCTATTACCTTAGCAGGCTTCTCACCTGCTTTCTTTCTGCCAAACTCCTCCACGGCATCGGCGATAGCCTCTACCTGTGAGGGAGAGTTGCCCTGACAAATGACAAAGCGCTGGCAGATGGCACCTTCCATCTTGCTGAGGTCAACCACACTTATCTCTGTTCCTTTCTTTTCTTGTACTCCTTCAATAATGGCATTAACTAATGCTGTTGTTTCTTCCATTGATTTCTTTTCTATTTTATATTATGTGATATGCAAAGTTAATGGAAAAGGAGAGAATGGCAAAGAAAAAGGGTAGTTTTACATCTTATATTTATGATTTTTTGGAAAATTGGCACTACCTCTTTGGTCTGATAAAAAAAACCGCCCTTTGTTAGGACGGTTTTTCTGTTATATGATGATTAGAGTGTTTCCAATGCTTTCTTGAGCAGTTGCCAGAAAGGCTCTACGCTCTCTATCAGTGCGCGCTCGTTGGTGGTGTGTGGCGACTTGATAGTAGGTCCCATTGATACCACATCGAGATGAGGATATTTGCCGAGGATGATAGAACATTCCAAGCCGGCGTGGTCTATCTGTATGATACCCTCTTCGCCGTTCTGCTCCTTGTAGGTCTTCAGCAGATGATGGAGTAGCGGACTGTCGGGATTGGGGTCCCAGCCGCAGTAGCTTCCTGATGTCTCGATTTTCATACCTGCCATGCAGAAACAGCTGCTTAGCATATTGGTGATATAGTCTTTCATGTCCTCACGCGAAGAGCGAGGCAACAGTTTGAGGAGAGCATGTCCACCCTCGATGTCGATGATTGCCAAATTGCTTGAGGTCTCCACCACGTCGGGGTATGCAGGAATCATGCGCACCACACCGTCGTGTACAGCATAGATAGCATCCACAAGATTATCTTGAATCTCTACGGGCACCTCCATCTTTGGCGTCTCCACATCCTCTACAGTGAATGAGATACCTTCCTCAATACCCTTATATTCGTCGATGAAGTCAGCTTCCCAATCAGCCACCATCTCCTTGACAGCCTCAACGTTCTCTTTGGGCAGTGTGAGCACCACAGAGGCTTGGAAGGGAATAGCATTGCGCATGTTACCTCCATGCCATGAGGCCAGTCGGGCTTCACATTCGGCGATAGCCTCCCTCACGAAGCGCACCATGAGTTTGTTGGCGTTAGCACGTCCGAGGTTGATTTCCAATCCGGAGTGTCCGCCTTTCAGTCCCTGGAGAGTCACCTTCACAGCGGCATCCTCGTTATCGCTCTCCACCTCCTGATAGTCGAGGGTAGCGGTGACGTTGATACCACCGGCACTTCCGATAACAAACTTACCCCAGTGTTCTGAGTCGAGGTTGATGAGATAGTCGCCCTTCAGTTCGCCAGCAGGCAGATCGTTGGCACCATACAAGCCCGTCTCCTCGTCGGCAGTGATGAGACCCTCTATAGGACCGTGTACCAAGGTTTTGTCTTCCATCACAGCCATGATGGTAGCCACGCCGAGACCATTATCGGCACCCAGTGTGGTGCCCTTGGCTTTCACCCATCCGTCTTCCACATAAGTGTTGATGGCGTCGGTCTCAAAGTTATGCTGACTCTCGGGAGCTTTCTGTGGCACCATATCCATGTGTGCCTGGAGAATCACTCCTTTGCAGTTCTCTTTTCCAGGAGAGGCGGGTTTTCTCATTACGATGTTCTCTGCCTCATCTTTGAATGCTTCAACACCTACGCGCTGTGCGAAGTCGAGCAGAAACTGTTGTACTTTCTCCAGGTGTCCGGAGGGACGTGGCACCTTGGTGAGCGCATCGAAATTGCGCCAGATGCATTCAGGATTTAAATTCTTAACCATAGTCATTAGGATTTGTTTTTGCTATTGGCAACAGATGAGAGTCATCCACTGCCGTTGTTGTTATTGATTCAACAGAGGTTGTTGCTCATTCCTCTTTGCTGTCATTGACAGATGGATGCAGGCCCACACTCCGAGGAGGATGAGCAGCATGGTCTGAACAGTATGTACGATGAGTACGAAATAGAGAGCCTGCTCGTCGGCAACACCATAGAGGATGAGCATGGTCTTGACGGCAAAATGCCAGGGACCGGCACCATTGGGGGTGGGGACGATGACGGCGATACTTCCCACGATGAAGGTGGCGAGAGCGCACATCATGCCGAGCTGGCTCGTGGCCTCAAAGCAGAAGAAGGTGAGATAGTAATGGAGGAAATAGCACAGCCAGATGCCGAGGGTGAAGAAGATATATCGGGGGACGCTGCCCACATCCTTCAGTGAGACGACCCCCTGCCAGATGCCACTGAGGGTAGCCTTCACCTTATTATAGAAAGAGAGTTTCTTGAGTAGGAAATGCAGCAGGATGAGCACTGCGAGGGCACAGATGGCAGTCACGATATATCCCGTGGTAGAGAAGCGTGTCAACAGCTCCTCAATATTGGTGCCAGTGGTGTCGAAGAAGATGTTGAACATCTTCAGTTGTGCCAGGAATGCGATGGCAGTGAGTAGCAGCATGAAGAGCGTATCTACAGCACGTTCAGTGACCACGGTGCCCAGAGCTTTGGAGAACGAGATACCGTCGTAGCGTTTGAGCACGCCACAGCGTGTGAACTCACCTACGCGAGGGATGATAAGACTGGCCGCATAAGAGAGGAAGATAGCATTGATAGATGTGGAGTGTCGGGCGTTGGCGTTGAGCGGATGGAGTGTCAGCTGCCATCGCCATGCTCTGAACACCTGAGCCATGATGCCAAAGGGAAAGGACAGGAGCATCCATGTCCAGTCCATCTCGTGCATCACCACCTGTTCGATGCGGGAGAAGTTGAAGTCACGATACATCCAATAAAGAATAGCACCACCAAGAATCAGTGGCAGTGCTATCTTTATTATTATGTTGACAAATCTTTTCATTCCGTGGGATTAGAGTTGAGCCAGTTCCACCACTTTGTCGATGGCAGCACTCAGGCCGTCGCTGTTCTTTCCACCAGCAGTAGCATAGTGCGGCTGTCCACCTCCGCCGCCCTGTATGAGTTTGGCAGCCTCTCTTACGAGCTGTCCGGCGTTGAGTTGATGACTCTCCACCATATCCTCGCTCATCATCACGCTGAGCATAGGTTTGCCTGCAGCCACAGTGCCGAGCACACACAGCAGGTTGCTGCTCACCTCCTGACGGATTTTGAACACCAGGTCTTTGGCCTGTGCAGCCTCCATAGGCAGGGTAGCAGTGATGAGGGTCACACCGTTCACAGTCTTTGCTTTCTCGATAAGTTTCTGCTTGGCGCGCTCAACAGCCTGATTCTGGAACTGCTCTATCTCCTTCTTCATGGAGTCGTGTTCGTCGATATATTTCTCTATCACGCCCTGTAGGTCTTTGGCGTTGTTGAAGAGAGCACGGATAGCCTTCATGGCATCTTCGATGTGATAGAGGAGTTCTTCACACTCCTTGCCAGTCTTTGCTTCGATACGTCTGATGCCGGCAGCCACACTGCTCTCGCTGACAATCTTAAACATACCGATATGTCCTGTCGAATGAGCATGGATACCACCGCAGAACTCACAGCTCGGTCCGAAGCGTACCACTCTCACCTTGTCGCCATATTTCTCTCCGAAGAGAGCGATGGCGCCCATCTTGCGTGCCTCTTCCATAGGTGTGTCACGGTGTTCATCCAGGGGGATATCCTGACGAATCATATCGTTGACCATACGCTCCACCTGACGCAGTTCCTCGTCGGTCACTTTCTGGAAGTGAGAGAAGTCGAAGCGCAGCGTGTCGCTGCTCACATACGATCCTTTCTGCTCCACATGGTCGCCCAGCACCTGTTTGAGTGCATAGTCGAGCAGGTGGGTGGCAGTGTGGTTGGCAGCACTTGCCTCGTGCTTGTCTGTATCTACACAGGCCATAAACTCAGCCTCGGGATGCTTTGGCAGCTCCTTCACGATGTGTATGCTCTGGTTGTTCTCACGTTTGGTGTCGATGATGTTCACCGTCTCAAACTCACTTACCAGCACACCGCTGTCGCCTACCTGTCCACCCATCTCTCCATAGAATGGGGTGGTGTCGAGCACGAGTTCATAGTATGTATTCTTCTTCTGTGTCACCTGGCGATAGCGCAGGATATGACAGTTGTATTCGGTATAGTCGTAGCCGACAAACTGCTGTTCGCCGCTCTTCAGTTCCACCCAGTCGCCGTTTTCCACCTGTGCGGCGTTGCGTGCGCGCTCCTTCTGTTTCTGCATCTCAGCATCAAACTGCTTCTCATCCACCGTGAATCCGTTCTCTCTGCAGATGAGCTGTGTGAGGTCGAGGGGGAATCCGTAAGTGTCGAAGAGTCGGAAAGCCTGTGTACCGTCAAGTACCGTCTTCTTTTCAGCCTTCATCGTCTCCATAGCAGTGTTGAGCAATGAGATACCCTTCTCCAGGGTGCGCAGGAACGATTCCTCTTCTTCGATAATCACCTTGGTGATGAGTTCGCGCTGAGCAGGCAGTTCGGGATAGGCACCACCCATCTCCTCGATGAACACGGGGAGCAGTCTGTAGATAAACGCATCTTTCTGCCCGAGGAAGGTGTAAGCATAGCGTACAGCCCTGCGCAGGATACGGCGAATCACATAACCAGCCTTGGCATTGCTTGGCAGCTGACCGTCGGCAATGGAGAACGATACAGCGCGCATGTGGTCGGCAATCACGCGCATAGCCACATCCACCTCCTCTTTCTCTCCGTAGGTAAGACCAGTGAGTTTCTCCATCTCTTTGATGACAGGCTGGAAGACATCGGTGTCATAGTTAGAGTGCTTACCCTGTAGGGCGCGTACCAAACGCTCGAAGCCCATACCCGTGTCGATCACGTTCATGGAGAGTTTCTCCAGCGAGCCGTCGGCCTTGCGGTTAAACTGCATGAACACGAGGTTCCATATCTCAATCACCTGTGGGTCGTCTTTGTTTACCAGTTCCCTTCCAGGCACCTTAGCTTTCTCTTCGTCGGTACGAGAGTCGAGATGAATCTCCGAGCAGGGGCCACAGGGACCCGTGTCGCCCATCTCCCAGAAGTTGTCGTGCTTGTTACCGTTGATGATATGGTCAGCAGGCACATGCTTCAGCCAGTAGCCGGCAGCCTCATCATCGCGTTCCAGTCCCTCTTCCTTCGAACCTTCAAAGACAGTGACGTAGAGGTCTTTAGGGTCGAGTTTGAGCACATCAACAAGATATTCCCATGCCATGTCGATGGCACCCTCTTTGAAGTAGTCGCCAAAGCTCCAGTTGCCCAGCATCTCAAACATGGTGTGGTGATAGGTGTCGTGCCCCACCTCCTCTAAGTCGTTGTGTTTACCGCTCACACGCAGACACTTCTGCGAGTCAGCACGGCGGCGTGGCTCCGGATCGCGTGTTCCAAGGATGATATCCTTCCATTGGTTCATTCCGGCATTGGTAAACATCAGCGTGGGGTCGTCTTTGATCACCATGGGTGCTGAGGGCACGATGGCATGACCCTTTGACTCAAAGAAACTCTTAAACGATTCTCGAATTTCGTTAGCTGTCATCATCTTCTTATCAGTTATTTTTGTTGATACTCTTTTTTTATTCTTTACCATCGGTCTCTGTCTGTCGGTATCGACACTGCCTTCGGTTGGGCTTATCCTATTAAGGATAATTGTCTGCAAAGGTAATGTAAAAAAACGACTATGCGCATAAAACCATCATTTTTTTCTTCATCCAGAGGGCGATGTTCACCTCTTTGCTCCCTTCTTGTTCTTGGTCGATGTCGGTTTCATCATCGTTTCGCACAGTTTTCTCTGCAGCACACGAGCATCGAGCACCGACATATCCGAAGCCATGATAGCGAAGGTGAGTGTGTGGCCGTCGGGCGAGGTGCAGAAGCCGGCTAACGTACTGATGCCGTAGGGGTGTGAGAGTGTGCCAGTCTTGGCAAAGACCTTTCCTCGGGTCAGTGGAGAAGTGAGCTCACGCATCAGCGTACCATCGGTGCCAGCTATGGCGAGGTTGCGCATGAGTGAGGCTCTGATGTGTTCATCTTGATAGCCATAGCGGAGGAGGGTAGTGAGCGCCTGAGGTGACAGGCGGTTATGAGTGCACAGACCGCAACCATCGTGGATGGTGAGTTGGGGCGAGGTGCACTGCAGCGAGTCGCGCAGGAACGTTCTGAGCACCTCTACACCTGCCGTCACAGGATGCTGTTTGGGAGTGGCATGGTGACCTATGGTATAGAGGAGTGAAGTAGATTGAGTATTAGAAGAGTTTTTCCACATTCTCTGGATGATGGTATCTATCTGTCGCCTACCAACATACAGACAACGCGAATGATGCGGGACACGTGCAAGAATCACCTGACTGTCTCTTACTGCGATACCCTTGGCACGCAGAGCAGCCTTGAGCTGTTTCACTACATAAGGCGCCCCCTTGTAGAGCATTCCATAGCGTGCGAAGGAGAGGTCCCAGGGATACCAGTGCTCTTCGGCTGTCACCGGTTCGTTGAGTAACAAATCGACATAGAGTTTGCCGTCCAACCGCTTCACACCTTTTCTCTTCACGGCAGCGGCATAGGTATCGAGTTCTTCGGGCACAAGCTGTGGGTCAAGCATTGCCTTGAAGCCCAGGTCACCATGGAGCGTCCCGTCCTTGTCGGTCTTACCTCTCATAAAGATAGCATTCCAGTAATGGTAGTCCTTTCCTAACAGGCGGAGTGCGGTGATACCCGTGAGCAACTTCATGCACGAGGCAGAGGGCAGGGCCAGTGTGTCCTGATAGCCGAAGACCGACTTATTGGCGGTGAGGTCGAATACGTGGAAGGCTATCACCCCCGAAGGACGGGGAGCCTCGGGGAGTGCCATCAGCCGATGTTGCAGCACTGTGTCGATATCCACCTCCTGCTGTGTCTGCTGTACAGCCGAAGCATCCTTCTTCTCTCCGCAGGCAGCCACGAGTGTTATGATAGCGATGACAACGAGTAGTGCTCTCATTTCTTCATCACGGGTTCGCAGGTGAGATTAATTCCCAACTTCTTGAAAATCTTCTGATCTACTTCACTCAGCATCACTGTGCAGTGAACCTGACATCCACGCAGTTTGGGCAACTGCTGGAGTGCTTTCAGACAGTATTCGTCATTCTCTGAGAGCACAGAGAGTGCCACCAGCACCTCATCAGTATGAAGACGAGGGTTATGACCACCGAGGTAGTTGATTTTGGTGTGCTGTATCGGTTCAATCATCGACTGTGGGATGAGGTTGCGCTCGTGGTCGATGCCAGCGAGATGTTTAGTGACGTTGAGCAACAGTGCCGCACTGCAACCGAGGAGCAGACTGGAGTGGGCTGTGATGATGGTACCGTCCTCCAGCTCGATGGCAGCCGAGGTATGTCCCGTCTGTTGCTGGTGGTCCTTGGCAGCCTGTGTGGTGCGACGGTAGTCGGTGGTGAGCTTCGCTTGGTTGAAGAGGAGCTGTATCTTGTTGATTTCAGCCTCGTTGCAGATACCTCGCGCCAGTTTGTTGGTCGCATCATAGTAACGTCTCACGATCTCATTCTTCGATGCTTCGCAGCACACCTCATCATCGCTGATGCAGAAGCCAACCATGTTGACCCCCATGTCTGTAGGCGACTTATAGGGGTTGTTGCCATAGATACCTTCGAAGAGTGCATTGAGCACGGGATAGATCTCTATGTCACGGTTGTAGTTGATAGCTATTTTATTGTAAGCCTCAAGATGGAAGGGGTCTATCATGTTCACATCGTTGAGGTCGGCTGTGGCAGCCTCATAGGCGATGTTCACCGGGTGTTTGAGGGGGAGGTTCCACACGGGGAAGGTCTCAAACTTAGCATAACCAGCGCGTATGCCCCTCTTATGCTCGTTGTAGAGCTGACTGAGACAGACAGCCATCTTTCCGCTGCCCGGTCCGGGGGCGGTGACGATAACCAGCGGGCGTGAGGTCTCCACATAGTCGTTCTTGCCAAATCCCTCGTCGGAGGCGATGAGTTTAACGTTGTGTGGATAACCTTCTATGAGATAATGGCAATAGGTTTTGATACCAATGCGTTCGAGTCGCTGTTTGAAGGCTATAGCTGCCGGCTGACCGTTGTAATGAGTGATGACCACGGAGCCCACCATAAAGCCACGCTGCTGAAACTCGCCCCTCAGTCGGAGCACATCCTCGTCATAGGTGATGCCGAGGTCAGCCCTTTGCTTGTTCTTCTCAATGTCAGTGGCGCTGATGACGATGACTATCTCTATGCTGTCACTAATCTTCTGAAACATCCTCAGTTTGCTGTCGGGCTCAAATCCCGGCAGCACCCTGCTGGCATGATGGTCATCGAAGAGCTTACCGCCCAGTTCGAGATAAAGTTTTCCGTCAAACTGTGAGATTCTCTCTTTGATATGCTCCGATTGAATGCGCTGATACTTTTCGTTGTCAAAACCTATCTTCATTGTCTTGCTACAATTATTTTTTTTCAGCGCACAAAGGTAATGATAAAAAACTGAATACCCGATTATTTTTTCTGCTTTTTTGGTAGAGACATCATTTTGATTGGTTGTTCCTTCTTCTCGTCGAGAGGGGCAGAGAAATAGCCTATCTTTTGGAAATCGATGGCTTTGAGGTCGAAGCAGCGGATGGTAGCATCGTGCATCGTTCGGTAATAGATGCACAGCTGTCTGAGGTCGGTGGCCACGGTCCATTGTGTGGCACTGGGGATGTCGGGCACTGGCTGTCCGTTAGCAAACTGAATACCTGTGGGGATATCGAAGTTGTTGAGAATATGGAAGGCCTGAGTGACAGCTTTCTCCGAGGTAGCCATCTGTGGTGCTGTAGCTTGATAGAAGGCGGCACGCACGAAACGCGAAGGCGGTGTCATATCGCCAGGGATACCATGCAGACCTCCGCCGCCACCGAAGGGTGACAGTTGCATCGTACCCACCTGACGTGGAGCCACGGGACCGGAATAGAGATTCACATAGTTGTTGAGGTTGGTGAGTTGCCATTCGAAGCCCGGAGCGTTGGTGAGTACCCCCAAGGTGTTCTCATAAAACCTCGGCTCCTTGCCCACTATCTCCAGCACAATCTGTCGTCCGCTCCTTTCAGTGAATCGCCAATGTACTGTGGAACCGCGTGGGTCTATGGTCACCACATGCGCCCCTCGGATAGCATCCTTTACCTCATCTACCGACTTACATCTGCCAAGAATCCACGATACCAGCTGCAGGTCGCTTATGGTAGATGATTTCTTTGTCTCGTCGAACGTCTCATATTCGCCATAGGCAGGGAAATAGAACAGTCCGGCAGAGAGACCCTGCTCGTTCACACCTTCAACAACGAAGTCTGCTTGTTGAACAGCCAGCCCTACGTATCCATAGTCTGCAGTAAAAGTCATCCCCCCTTTGCTGCCGTCGGGCAGGAACGATTGTTGTTGGTAGCCTCGCGGCACAACAGCGTAGCAACTCTCTAAATCATTGCCAGCCCATTCTATGGTGCGTGCAGGAATGGTAGCTCCGTCAGCGGCGTGGAGCGTGATGCCGGTACAAGCGTTGGCATTGTGTTGCCAACAGACAGTCATTAGCGCAATGACAGCGATAAGAATCCTTTTCATTTTTGTTCCTCCTTATTTATTATATATGTTATAGGTGCAGATACACATCCTATACCTGCAGTACAAAGATAGTCATAAGACAGTTACATTATTCTTTACCTCCTGATAATTTATTGTTTTTTCAGTCCGCTACATACTTTTTGATAGGGAGATGGAACAGGTAGGCAAACGTATCTTTTCAGTTGTTTGTTGTTGTCTTTTCGTTTACACCTTATTATGTATATAGGTATAGCAAGGTTGATCCTGCTCCACTCCTCAGCTACCTTGGCACGGAGCGCATTGTCGTTGCTGATGGTTGCCAAACGGGCTTCGCAGGCCTCACAGTCGAGACCGCAACAAGCGATGAAAGGATTGTTGGTTGTTGACATGGTGTTTGATTCTTAATTTTGAAAATGATTAGACAAACTGCCAACGGAGGGAGTCGAAGAGGCCTCGGTCGGTGAGTTTGAGCTCGGGGATGACGGGAAGACACATGAACGCCATGGTGATGAAGGGTGACTTGAGAGGGCAGCCGGCACGCTTCACCGTGTCTCTGAGCAACGAACTGCGGTAAGCTATCTCGTGGCCGCCGAGCGGAGAGATGAGACCGGCGATAGGAAGAGCAATGTCGGTCATCTCCTCGCCGGCAATCGCCACCTCGCCTCCTTTCATCTCGATGATGCGGTTGATGGCCTTCACGATGTATTCGTCAGAAGAGCCGATGGCCACGATGTTATGACAGTCGTGAGCCACAGAGCCTGCCATCGCCCCATTGCTGAGACCAAAGCCGCGGACCAGTCCCACCACAGGACGTGCACCCTCGGTGTAGCGGTTGTAGACAACAATCTTCTGCACCTCATTCCATGGGTAGTGCATGTCGACAAGCGGGTTGCCCGTCACCTCCACGATGTCGTGGGTGGTGAGAAGACTGCCGTCGAAGGCACGGATGATGTGTGCTGTGTCGCCACTGCTGAGCGACATACGTATGTCGTCGGGCGTGAGGGGACGGGCAACGAAACGGTTGGGATAGTTGTCGAGGATGGCCATCTGGTTGGTGATGGACTTCGACTGCGACTGAATGGTGGAGAGATAAGAGTTGCAGTTGAAGACCTCCTTGCCTTTGACAACAGTGCTGAGCACACGGAAATGGGGTGAGAGGTTGTCGACGGAGATGAAGTTGGCTGCATCGCCTTCCTGCAACAGTCCCCATGAGAGATGGTAGTGGCGCTGGGGAGTGACACAGACCGCAGTAAGCACATCCCAAAGGTCGTAGCCGTCGCCCAACGCTCTGCTGACGATGCGGTTGATATGCCCGCGTATCAGGTCGTCGGGATGACAGTCGTCGGTACAGAACATGACGCGGTCGGGCGATTCCTTGAGCAGGGGACTGAGTGCTTCGTAGTTCTTGGCCGCCGAGCCCTCGCGTATCTGAACCATCATGCCCGCCTCAATGCAGGCCCTTGCCTCTTCGAGCGAGGAACACTCATGGTCGGTGGTGATGCCTGCCCGTGCATAGGTGAGACGCTCCTGACCTTGAAGTCCGGGGGCATGGCCATCGACAGGCTTGCCATTGGCGAGGGCAGCCTCAATCTTGGCCTTCACCTCGAGGTCATCGGCGAGCACGCCCGGGTAGTTCATCATCTCGCCAAGGAAGCCGATCTCCTGACGCTGCATGAGAGAGCGGATGTCGTGGCTGTCGAGATGGGCACCGGAGGTCTCTATCGACGCATCGCAGGAGGGCACGCATGAAGGGGCGCCAAAACAGAAGTTGAAGCGGATATGCTGCCCGTTGGATATCATGAAGTTGATGCCATCATTGCCCAGGACATTGGTAATCTCGTGGGGATCGGCAATGACACCGATGGTGCCCTGCTCCACTGCCACCCGAGCAAACTCGGCAGGCACCATCATACTGCTCTCAATGTGAACATGGGAGTCGATGAAGCCGGGCAAGAGATAGGGCGCACGCTCAGGAACATTGCTCTTGGGCGTGATGCGCTTGATGATGCCGTCGGCTATGGTTACTTCTCCGTCGTAGATGCGGCGTGAAAGGATGTCAACGATATGGCCTGTATGTTTCATGATAGTTGTGGGTTTGAAGATAAACGTGTTATTGGATATGTGCAAATTTACGTTTTTTTTGGTGAGGAGAAAGGAAAAGCGGATGTTTTTTTGCTTTTTATACCTATTATCATTAGTGTCCCGTTAAGATTGGGACTCCACCGATTCCTTCACATCGGAGAGGCTTGCTTTCAGTTTGTCGAGTTTCTCGTTCCCTTTCAGGTCGAGCTCCATTGTGAGTTTTACCTCTTTATCCATTGCTATTTCTTGTCTTTTTGTTATATTTGCATCGTAAACTAATCACTATCGCTTATGAAAACCGTCTTCATCTCAGTGCTCGTCTGCCTCCTGTCGTTTGTGGCTGCCTGTTTCAGCATCACTAAGGAACCAGGTCTTCAGTTCGACTTCTTCATTGCCTCATCGGTGGTGTGCATCGTCTCCTTGTTCATCTTCTTTTGGAATTTACACTGAGCCTGCCATCCCCCTCTTCTCCATCGCCTCCCTGTATCTCCTTTTTATCTCCTCGGTGGTGAGCTTCACCTCTGCCTGCTCCTGCGTGTTGTAGGCCGCCGTCAGTCCTGTCACGATGTCAGCCACCTGCCGGCAGCCCTCGTAGAGATTGTCCCACGACTGTTTCAGCTGGTTGATGTTGATCATCTGCTTGTTGAGCGACTCATGCGCATCTTCCACGTCCTTGATGGTCTGTGCCAGTTCGCTGGCACTCGCCTTCACGTTATGG